>JARHZK010000006.1 GCA_029258245.1 Longicatena sp.
ATACAAATGCAACATTAATTGGTTTTGCACCTTATGACAAACCTACGATTGCATTTGCAGCAAGTGCACCTACCTCTGCGGATGATAGTCATAATTTAGCAATCAATATATGTCAAAGTGAAATTATGCCTCGTGTTTTAGATGAATATTATAAAAAGTATAATTAAAATGTAAAAAGTATTAGCATTATTTTTTACTTTATGATATAATTTTCTAGCAAAGTACGAGGAGGGACAACATGAGAGATAGAATCACTTTCAAATGTTCTGAATGTGGCGAAGAAAACTACATTGGAACACGTAATAAACGTAAGAATCCAGAACGTATGCAGATTCAGAAATACTGCCCACGTTGTAACAAAAAAACTTTACATAAGGAGAAAAAATAAGAAGGGCCGATTTACGGTCTTTTTTATTGATAAAGGTCATGAAAAAAATTGAAACATTTGTTTTAGGTATGGTACAAGTAAATACCTATTTATTATGGAATGATAATCATGTATTAATTATTGATCCAGGAAGTAAATCACCACGTTTACAAGAATCTATTGATAGTAATAATGGAATTGTGGATGGTATAGTATTGACACATGCACATTTTGATCATATTGCTGGAGTAGATGCATTAGTAAAAAAATACGGTTGTTCAGTATATATGAACGATTTAGATGTTCCTCTTTTAACGGATCCTCATTTAAATTTTTCTATTGGAACAGAAGTAATCGTTAATACCAAGCCTTGTATTTTATCTCCAGGAAATCATACAATTGGTAAATTTAATTTTGAATTTATTGATGCTCCTGGACATAGTGAAGGATCTAGTATGATTGTATGGGATAATAATTTGTTTAGTGGGGATGTGCTATTTCAAGGAAGCATTGGACGTACGGATTTGGCAACAAGTTCTAATTCTAAAATGATGCAAAGCTTACAAAAAATCAGACAAATGAGTCCAGATTTACACGTATATCCAGGACATGGTCCAGATACAACATTAATGAACGAGCTACTATATAACCCATATTTAAGATAAAAAGATATGAAATCATATCTTTTTTTTACGTTTTTTTTTATTACAAACGTATATACATGTGAGAAGGTGATAAATTTGAAAGAGCAACTTGATGAATTAATACATATTATTTTATTAAAAAAGGCTACCGATGTACATTTTATATACGATTATAAAAATTTGAAAGCAACAATCCGCAATCAAGAAGGTATTGTTCCTTTATATCTATCCATTATTAATTTAAAACTTTTCAATTACATTAAATTCATTTCTAATTTAGATATTGGACTAGGAAAAGCATCTCAAAGTGGAAGTTTTCAATATACCTTTGAAGGAAAAATGTTTCAATTTCGATTTTCTTTGTTGTCTACTCCCGAAAAGCAAACAGGTGTTTTACGTATTTTAAATAATTATCAAAATGTAACAATTGATAATCTTACAGATGATGAGAAACAGACAAAAACATTTTATCAATGGTGTCAGATTCCTGCTGGATTAATTGCATTTAGTGGGGCGACAGGGAGTGGTAAAACAACGGCATTACACGCTCTTTTACACTATATGGCAACAGATTTGAACAAAAGAGTAGTAACATTAGAAGATCCAATTGAAATAGTAGATGAAAATTATTTACAACTGCAAGTAAATGATCAATTTGGATTCACCTATGAAGAAGGGTTAAAGGAATTATTAAGACATGATCCAGATGTTATTATGATTGGAGAAGTACGAGATCCTATTGTTGCACGTTTACTTATACGAATTGCATTAAGTGGACATCTTGTTTTAACAACAATACACTCCAAAAATTGTATTGAAGTTATTTATCGATTACATGAATTAGGAGTTCAGCTAGAAGATTTGAAAGAGATATTAGTAGGAATTACATCACAAAAATTAGTTTATAATAAAAAGAAAGAGAGAGCGTGCCTATATGAAATATTGGAACAAAAAGAAATTGAAATATGTATCGATAAGATTAAATCAGCATAAAAAATTAACAAGTAATGATTTCCAAACAATTCATAAATTACTAGAGGCAGGATATCCTTTACAAACAACACTTCAATTTTTACCTAAAGATAAATATTGGATAGCAGAATCTTTAAATCAAGGTATTGATTTTATGGATCTTTTAAAACAACAAAATACTTCCATTGCAAAAAATATATGTTTCTTTTGTTCAATAACTACATTATCTAACGCAATTCAAATTTCAAATACATTAAATGAATTTCATAAAAAGATGGTAAAAACATTATTTACAAAATCTTGTTATCCATGCATATTATTGATTAGCAGTTTTTTTCTAATTAAATTATTTAGTAATGTAATTTTACCTCAACTTATTAGTGGATTTGCAGCACAACAAATCCCAACTTATCTAATATCTCTTATACAATACTTTAATATTTTTATAAATTTATTCATGTTTTTGTTAATTATAAGTATCCTTATAAGTATATTAGTGTGTATAAACAAAAACATACAATCAAGGTTATTACACACACTTGGATCAAAGCTTACATGCGTTAGGAATTATTGTTCATATGTATTTGCTAACTATATAAATGAACTTGAAAAAGGTGGTATTTCTACATATTATTCTATTCAATATTTGCAAAATATTGATATTTTATGGTTAAAACAATTAGCTTTTCGTTTATTTCAAAAATTAGACGATGGAAATGATTTAATCGATTCTATAGAGAATGAAAAGCTATTTTCACAAGAATTTATGCATTGTATGAAATTACGAAGCGTTACACAAACTGGCAAAGCTACTTTTGACTTATTTTTTATCCAACAACAGGAATACTGGAATAAGCTTTTGAAAAAATCTTTAATTTATTTATTTGGGTTTACTTATTTATTTATTGGACTAGCTGTATCGTTAACATTTCAAATAATGTTGTTACCTTTACAGTTTGTAGAAACGTTTTAATAAAAAGAAAAGATCGATTCTGTACTATAGATGATTAGAAAGGACTTTATTATGCTAAATTATAATAAATTAAATAGTAAGAAATTAAATAGTAAAGGTTTCACAATTTTAGAAATGATGATTGTTTTATCAATCATTGCACTTGTTTTCTTATTAACATTACCAAATATTCAACAAAAAGAAAAAATAATAAGAAAAAAAGGAAAAGAAGCATTAATAGAAGTAGTTAATTCACAAATATTATTATATGAAGTAGAAAATTCAAAATCTCCTAGAAATATTGATGAATTAATTCATGCAGGATATTTAAAAGAAAGTCAAAGAAGATGTCCTGATGGGACAGAAATATATATACACAACGGACAAGCGTATGCAAGGTAAATATCTAAAAAACGGAAGATTTAATATAGTGAAGAATAGTAAGGGATTTACATTTATTGAAACAATGATTGTCATTTCTTTTATAGTTACTCTTATTATGATTATCCCATCATGTAACATATTAGAAAAAATGAATGTATTGGGAGCCACTGAACAAATACATCAATTTTTATTAAGACAACAACAATATGCAATTTTTCATAAAAAATTTATAGAAATTCAATTCGATGACAATAGTATACGCTCCAGTAATGAAACAATGAATCTATTAAAGACTGGAATAAGAGGAAAAAATTTTTCTTTTACTCCTAAGGGTACTGTTACAAAAGCTCAAACAATTATATGTTTTTGTGGAAAAGAACAGCGAAAAATAATCATAGAGTTAGGAAGTGGGACAATTGTTAAAAAATAGATCAGGATTCATATTGATTGATACTTTAGTTTTTGTTTATATAATTTTTATATGTATTTATGTTTTGTCAATCATGTTACAAACAATGACTATATGGATAAAAAATAGTGAACAGATGGATGAAAGAATATATGAAGTTTATAAATAATAAAGGATTTACACTTATTGAAGTTTTATTAGCATGCTCTATATTGAGCAGTAGTATTGTATTTATTGTTCCAATTATGAAATCGGCCTCATCTTTAATAAAAGATAACAGATTTAGCGATGATAAAATTCAAATTCATCAAATACGATTAATTTTGGCGTGTTCAAAAAATATAATCGTTAGTAAAAACTATGTTGCTTGTAATTATTTAGATGAGAATATTGAATTGAAATTCCACCGTAATAGAATTGTCAAAACACCAGGATATGAAATCATATTAGAAAATTTAGATCAAGCATATTTTTCAGAGAATAACAATTGCATATATTTACATTGGAGAAGAAATAATTATGAAAAACAAGTACTTGTTGGTATCCAATCATAGTGGTTTTGTGAGCATTTATGCGATGCTTATACTATATATCACAATGATGTGTGTATCCATTCAATTTAATCGATTGAAAACATATTCATACATACAGAATATAGAAACAGAGTATGATGTGTTTGTATTACAAAGTATAAATAAAAGAATTAAGAATTCTCTTAAAGATGATGAAACTGATTTTAATAAATCTTATAAAGGAGCTATTGTTTCTTTTCGATGGGAAGAATCAAAATATAATGTAGAGTGTAATGACTTGTCACTGAAAATGTTCGTATATTTAAATGAAGATTGTTCTAGCATAATTGATTATAAATATATAAATTAATACCATACTATATTTTAGGTGATCTTATGAATGTTTTATGTGGAGAAATTTGTTATGTAGTTCTTTTGTTAATAGGACGAATTTTGTTGTTTATACCTAAAGAATCTTTTTTGTTAATTCCAATACATTTTATATTTATTATAAAATCTAAAAAAATGTATAAACCAGGCACAAACAGTTCTATACAATGGTTAGATATATGTTGGGCTAGTATTCTTACATTAACTAATGCAATAGTTTTAGATATAATGTTAAACAATATTAGCGGAGTTTCAATTTCTTATTTGTTTTTATGCTCATTTATTTCAATTTCCTTTTACGCAAATACAATTCGATATAAATCGTTATTATAAAGCATATAAATGATTTATAATCTATAATAAAGATAAAATACATTTTTTGAAAAAAGTTTGACAAATAAAAGAAATACATTAAAATATAATAGGAAGTATTATTTATTAAGGAAAGGTGAATAAAAGATGATCAGTTCAAATGATTTAAAACCAGGTATGACAATTCAACAAGATGGAGAAATTTTTGTTGTGTTAGAACAAAGTCAAAATAAAACAGCTCGTAGTGCAATGGTAGTTAAAGCAAAAGTTAGAAATTTAAGAACTGGAGCTAATGTAGAGCTATCATGGGGAGGTGGAGATAAAATTTCTCCAGCTCATATTGAAAAGAAAGAAATGCAATATTTATATGATGCTGACGATGTATTAGTTTTTATGGATAATGAAACTTATGAACAAATTGAAATCCCTAAAGAAAACTTAAAATGGGAAATGAATTTCATGAAGCCAAATGATAATGTGAATATTTCAATGTTTGAAGGAGAAATCTTAGGAGTAATTTTACCAGATAAAGTAGCTTTACAAGTAGTAGAATGCGAACCAGCTGTAAAAGGTGATACAGCTACTTCAGCAAGTAAAAATGCTGTATTAGAATCTGGACTTGAAATCAAAGTTCCGTTATTCATTGCACAAGATGAAATGATATTAGTTTCAACATCTGACGGAAAATATTCTGGACGTGCGAAATAAATAAAAACTGCTTACGCAGTTTTTATTTTTTTTAAGAAATTCTAGGAAAGTTAGTATTTTGCATATTCAAGTGTCTCAATTTTTGATATAATAAATACTAGATTGGAGGTTGAGCATATGCAAAAACTATCACGAGTACAAAAATATGAAGAATTAAGAAAATCCATTGAATTGGATAATAATATAAATAATAAAATGAATGACAATAGTAACAACAAATCGGATGAATTATTACATTCATTTGATGCTTCAATATTAAAAAAAGCAGATATAAAAGAAGAAAGTACTGGAAAAAGAGAAAAAAAAGAGAATTCAACTAATTTAAAAACTACTTCTTCTGATGATACATTTACAAATGAATATTTAGATGATTTTTTAAAGGAAGTAAGAGACTATAATATACGCAAAGGAACGCGTCAGTGTGAAAATACGGAAGTAGATATTTTATGTCAGTTGGATGACGCAAACCGAATAAAAAGGAATAAATATATTCACGAGATAAAAAATGATGAAAACGAATATTTATTTAATGATTCTAATAATATAGAGACTATTTTAAGCAAAGAACAAATTGCTGAAGAAGTAAAAAATCTTCTTTCTGAAGACGATGAAAATAAAGAAATACAAGAAGACGATATTACTGAAGTGAAAGAAGCCCTAGAAAACGAAGTTGACAATAATTCTACCGTAGAAAATGTAGAAGAGATTATGGAGAATAATGCCTCTGAGATTGATGAATCTATTGATTCTGAAAACAACTTTATATCAGATACACTTTTAAATGAAAATGTTGGTGAAGAAACTGATGAAAATCAACAAACTACACTTCATCAAAAGTTTCTTGAGGAAACACAGCAGATTCGAATTCAAATGAATGAATATGAAGATGAATTGACAGACTTAAGTGATGGTGTTGAAAAAACAGCTAAATTATTAAATTTTGTGCTTGGTTTTTTAATTTTAGTGTTGTTGGTTGTAATTGGATTCATAGGATTTTCTATATGGAATATAGGAGGATTTTAGATATGAAAATAAATATTGCAATTGATGGTCCAAGTGCAGCTGGGAAAAGTACAATTGCTAAACTTTTAGCTAAAGATTTAGATTATGTTCATTTAGATACAGGAGCTATGTATCGTTGTGTAGGTTATTCTGCATTATTAAATGGCATTGATTTAGATAACGAATTAGAAATTGAAAAAATGATGGGTAATATAAACATTTCTTTTGATTCTAAAGGAAATGTTTATATTAACGATAATGATGTATCGAAAGAAATAAGGCAAAATAAAGTGTCTATGGTTACAAGCAAAATATCTGCCTATCCAAAAGTGCGTAAATTGCTTGTTGAACAACAGCAAGAATTAGCAAAAGTCAAAGGATACATCATGGATGGAAGAGATATTGGTACTATTGTTTTACCAGATGCAGAATTAAAAATATATATGGTTGCGAGTGTAAAAGCAAGAGCAGATCGTCGATATAAAGAATATATCGAAAAAGATATTGCGGCTGATTATGATGAGATTTATAGAGATATCGAACAACGTGATTATCAAGATATTAATCGAAAGACATCTCCTCTGCGTCAGGCTGATGATGCAATCAAATTAGATACATCTGATATGACTATTGACGAAGTAGTTACAGCAATTCGTAAATTAATAAAAGAAAAACTGTGATAGGAGGTGAGTTCAGTTTATACTGAACAAAATTATGATTAGTGGTATTGTTGCTATTGTTGGGCGACCTAATGTAGGAAAGTCAACAATTTTTAATAGAATTATTGGTGAAAGAAAAAGTATTGTAGAAGATTCTCCTGGAGTTACAAGAGATCGTATATACGGCAAAGCTGAGTGGCTTACAAAAGAATTTCGTGTAATTGATACTGGTGGAATTCAATTAGCAGATCAACCTTTCCGTGAAGAGATTAATATGCAAGTTGAAATTGCAATTGATGAAGCAGATACAATATTATTTGTAGTAAGTGGAAAAGATGGAATTACAAATGATGACGAATATATTGCAAGATTATTGCAACGTGCAAATAAACCAGTGGTCATTGCTGTTAATAAAATAGACGATTATTCAGAAAATAATAATATTTATGAATTTTATAATTTAGGACTAGGGGATCCTATTGCAGTTTCTGGTTCTCATGGTATAGGGATTGGAGATACATTAGATGCATTAATTGCTACTTTCCCAGACAAAAAGCAAAAAGACTATGAGGGAATGACTCGCTTTTGTATTATTGGACGACCTAATGTAGGAAAAAGTTCATTAGTGAATGCTATTTTAAATCAAGATCGTGTAATTGTATCAAATATTGAAGGTACAACAAGAGATGCCATTGATACTCCTTTTAAACGTGAGGGAAAAGATTATGTTGTTATTGATACAGCAGGCATAAGAAAACGTGGTAAAGTTTATGAAAATGTAGAAAAATATTCTGTATTACGTGCTATGAGTGCAATTGAGAGAAGTGATGTTGTATTAGTTGTAATTGATGGAGAAAAAGGAATACGAGAACAAGATAAACATGTTGCTGGATTTGCACATGAAGCAGGTAAGGGTGTTATCATTGTTTATAACAAGTGGGACACAATCGATAAAGATGAATCTACTATGGCACGTATTGAAAAACAAATTCGTACACAATTTCAATATTTATCCTATGCACCAATTTTATTTGTTTCAGCATTAAAAAAACAACGTATTCAAACAATTCTCCCAATGATTGATGCGGTTCATGATTCATCCCTATTGAGAATTCAAACAAATGTATTAAACGAAGTATTAATGGACGCGCAATTAATGACACCTCCTCCAACACATAAGGGGAAACGTCTTAAAATCTATTATGCTTCTCAGGTTGCAACTGCTCCACCTACATTTGTGTTATTTGTAAATGAACCAGAATTGCTTCATTTTAGTTATAAGCGTTTTTTAGAAAATTCACTGAGAGAAGCATTTGGTTTTGAAGGAACAACATTGCGAATATTAGCAAGAGAAAGAACATAAGGTAGATTATTCTACCTTTTTTATTAATTTTGTAGATTTTATTTTTTGTTTCATGCTATAATTAGTTTCGTGTGAAGTCAGGAGGAATAACATGGCTGAATATATTAATCAAATAAAAAAAAGAAGAACATTTGCGATAATTTCCCATCCAGATGCAGGGAAAACAACGCTTACTGAAAAACTTTTATTATATGGTGGTGCAATTTTACAAGCAGGAAGTGTAAAAGGTAAAAAAGCAAACAAACACGCTGTATCTGATTGGATGGAAATCGAAAAACAAAGAGGTATTTCGGTTACAAGTTCAGTACTACAGTTTGAATATAAAGATTACTGTATTAATATTTTGGATACTCCAGGGCATCAAGATTTTTCTGAGGATACTTACCGTACATTAATGGCTGCAGACTCTGCGGTAATGGTTATTGATGCATCAAAAGGGGTAGAGGCTCAAACAAAAAAATTATTTAAAGTTTGTCTATTAAGAAAAATTCCAATTTTTACATTTATAAACAAAATGGATCGTGCAGCGATGGATCCTTTTAAATTATTAGAGCACATTGAAGAAGAATTAGGTATTTCTACATATGCAATGAACTGGCCAATTGGATCAGGTAAAGAATTTAAAGGGGTTTATGAGCGAGATAATGAACGTATTATTGCATTCCACGGTGGTGACCATGGAACTAAAGCCGCTGAAATTACTGAGGGATCATTAAACGATGATTCATTCCGCGAGGTATTAGGCGATCATTTTTTTGAACAATTAAAAGAAGATTCAGAATTACTTGATATCGCAAGCACTGAATTTGATACTGATCGTATCTCAAAAGGAGAATTAACACCAGTATTTTTCGGTAGTGCATTGACAAATTTTGGTGTTGAGCCATTTTTATCTCATTTTCTAGATATGACAACAAGTCCTCTTCCTAGAGAAACTTACGATGGCATTGTAGATCCATTTGATGAACATTTTTCTGCATTTGTATTTAAAATACAGGCAAACATGAACAAAGCTCATAGAGACCGTATTGCATTTATGCGCATTTGTAGTGGTAAATTTGAAAAGGGCATGGAAGTTTATCATGTTCAACAAGGTAAAAAAATAAAATTATCTCAACCTCAGCAATTTATGGCGCAAGATCGTGAAATTGTAGAAGAAGCATATGCTGGAGATGTTATTGGTGTCTTTGATCCAGGAATTTTTTCAATTGGAGATACATTGAGAAATCCATCTGATAAATTTGAATTTAAAAAAATACCGACCTTTGCCCCAGAACACTTTGCTCGTGTAACACAAAAAGATACCATGAAACGTAAACAATTTACAAAGGGCATTACACAAATTGCACAAGAAGGAGCAATTCAAGTATTCCAAAGAATTGATTCTGGAATGGAAGAAATAATTGTTGGTGGTGTTGGTGTTCTTCAATTTGAAGTATTAGAGCAACGTTTGAAAAGCGAATATAATGTCGATATTAAACTAGAAATATTGCCATATCAATGTGTAAGATGGATTGAAGATCAATCCATTGATCCTCATGCATTAAATTTAACTAGTGAAACCAAACGTTTAACCGATTTAAAAGGAAAAAATCTATTACTATTCATGAACAATTGGGGTATCAAATGGGCTACTGATCAAAATAAAGGGTTAATATTAAGTGAATTTGGAAATATTGAATAACTTTTAATATTCATAAATAATTATGTAAAAGCGATTTAATTGTATAAATCGCTTTTTATATTGTTAAATTATCATTTATTCATAATTTTTAAAATTATGGCATACATTAGAATGAATAAGGGAGGATACACTATGGATACCACAGAAATTTTAAAAAATATTGCTCAGCGTTGTGATGGTGATATATACTTAGGTATTGTAGGACCAGTGAGAGTTGGAAAATCTACATTTATTAAAGAATTTATGGAAAAGGCCGTTATACCTTATGTAAATGACGAATATGAAAAAGCACGTATGATTGACGAACTCCCTCAAGCTGGTGTTGGAAAAACAATCATGACAACAGAACCGAAATTTGTTCCAAACAACGCAGCAACAATTGAATTTGAAGATGGATTTAAAGTGAATATACGCCTTGTTGACTGCGTAGGGTATGTTATTCCTGAGGCAAAAGGTTATAAAGACGAAGATGGTATTAGAATGGTTAGAACGCCTTGGAATGAGGATGCTGTACCGTTTGATGAAGCAGCAAAAATGGGCACACAAAAAGTTATTCAAGATCACTCTACAATAGGAATAGTATTAACCACTGACGGTTCTATTACTGATTTATCAAGAGAAGCATATATTGAAGCAGAAGCAGAAGTAATAGAAGAATTACAATCCATCGGAAAACCTTTTATTGTAGTTGTAAATACAAAAGATCCAAACTCAACTTCATGTAAACTAATCGTAAATAAATTAGCCGAAAAATATAATGTGCCAGTATTAGCAGTAACCGTAAATCATATGAGTGAAAATGATGTTCATTCAATATTAAGAGAAGCACTTTATGAGTTTCCTGTATCAGAAATAAATATAAACATGCCAAAATGGATTGCGGCTTTAGATGACAAACATTGGTTAAAACAAAGCTTTCAAGAAACTATTGAAAAAAGTATGTCAAGTATAGAAAAGCTACGTGAAGTAGAATCGATTACTGATATATTAAACGAAAATGAAAATATAGAAAATAGCAATTTATCAACAATCGATACTGGAGCAGGCATTGTTAATGTAGCAATCGAAGTAAAAAATGGTCTATATAATCAAATATTAAAAGAAATTATTGGTCATGACATTCAAGATAAAGCAGAGTTGATTTCTTTAATGCAAGATTACAGTAAAGCAAAAAAAGAATATGACACTGTCAGCAGTGCCTTAAAAATGGTAAAACAAACAGGATACGGATTTGCAAGTGCTTCACTGGAAGATATTCAATTAAGTAAACCGGAAGTCGTGAAACAAGGTAGTAGATATGGAGTAAAATTAAAAGCAATAGCTCCAAGTATTCATATGATTAAAGTGGATGTGGAAAGCACATTTGAACCTATTATTGGATCAAAAGAACAAAGTGAAGAATTAATTAAATATTTATTAAGAGATGATGATGAAGATAGTCAAGCAATTTGGGATAGTGATATATTTGGAAGAAAATTATCAGACTTAATTCGTGATGGATTAAACATTAAACTTTCTATGATACCGGAAGCAGCTCGAGTAAAATTACAAGATATCCTTACAAAATTAGTAAACAAAGGAAAGGGAAATGTGATAGCGATTGTTCTTTAATGCCTATAGTTAATATAGCCAATTCATAAAAAATCATTGAAAAAGATGCCTCCAAATGGTATCATATAAATACAGTTGGAGGTAATAAAAATGAGTGAAAATTTAAATAAAAAAGCATTAGTAGAATTAGTTGCTGAAAAACTTGGAAAAACAAAAAAAGAAACTGCTATGGTTATCGATACAATTTTCGAAGAAATCACAAACACTTTAGCTGATGGTGGAAAAGTAGATATTTCTGGATTTGGAAAATTTGAAGTAACTGAAAGATCTTCTCGTACAGGAATTAATCCCGCTACAAAAGAAGAAATTGTAATTCCTGCTTCTAAATCACCTAAATTTAGAGCATCAAAAAGTTTAAAAGAAGCTGTTAAATAATATATTATTCAATCTCAATGATTTAACCTATAGAATTTGCTCTATAGGTTTTTTTTATTAATCTTTCATGAATATAAAAAACTTTAGATAATATTAAATATTCTTATGTTATAATGAAGTAAAGAAAACAGATAATAGTTCATTAATGACACATTGTATTAAGGAGGTTTCTATGAAAAATTATGTGAAAAAGAATATTTGGAAAATCGTAGTAATCATCAATACTTGTTTCCTTGCTATATGTTTATTTAAAATACATGGTTTAAAAAATCAAAATAATAATTTACAGGAAGAACTTAATTATAGAAATAATGATGTAAATAAAATCAAAAATGATGTAATGAGGGATGTTAATTCAGTAATTAATGAATTTCATAATGTATTAACGGATTATGAATTTAAATATAGCGATAATTTTGATACCTTAAAAAATGGTTATGTAAATATTGAAGTTTTAGTTTTACCTAAAGAATATACTCCTAATGTTACAAAAGCATCTATAATAGATGACCAAGGAAATGTATATCCATTAACTTTTAAAGATGGGAAATACTGTAGCAATATTCAAATTAAATTTAATGATAAAATCACATTTAGTCATATAACATTAGATGATAATGGAACCTTACGAAATCAAAAATTGACCGATACTTTAATACCTAAGTCAGATATATTATCAAGTGTTAATATTATCGATAATAATGATTCTTTAATAGTAAATAAAAATAGATTGAATTTAAAAGTACGTATAAACACTTCATTTGATATGTTTCGTTCTCTCGATTATATAAAAGATATTAGATTCAAAAGTGCACATTTAGTTATTAAAAAGAACGGAAAAGAAATTGATCGAAAAAAAATTAATGAGTTTATAATTAAAGATGACTATCAAATACAAAGTCAAGATTTTATAAAAGACTTAGACTACAATGTAAAAGAAAATGATTCTTTGTTAATCTATCTTGAGATTAATGAAGGAGATTTTACATGTTCTTATCTTATGAATAATATAAAAATAGGGAAAAATGATATGCTTTCAAC
>JARHZK010000010.1 GCA_029258245.1 Longicatena sp.
AATCATATGGGAATGAAAGTATGTGGAATTTCTTGTATATCAAATTTAGCATGTGGGATGAGTCATGAGCCACTTAGTGATGATGATGTTAAATCAACAGCAAATAGAGTTGGTTCGTTATTTGAATCTTTAGTTTCTACATCAATATCAAATATGAAAAGTATTTTAGATAAGAAGATAGAGGAATTATAATGAAAATACGATTTTATAATGCGAAAATTTTAACTTTGATACATGATAAATATGAAATAATTGAAGGAGAATTATGGATTCGTGGAAATTCGATTTCATATATTGGAAAACCAAAAAGAAACAAAGAGTTATGGAATCGTGAAATTGATGTAGAAGGAAATTTATTAATGCCAGGATTTAAGAATGCACATACACATTCAGCAATGACATTTTTAAGATCGTATGCAGATGATTTGCCTTTATTTGAATGGTTGAATAAAAAGATTTTTCCAAAAGAAGCTCAATTACAAGAAAATGATATATTCTGGTTATCAAAGTTAGCCATTATGGAATATTTAACAAGTGGAATTACATCTAATTTTGATATGTATTTTCATCCCGAAGAAATTGTAAAGGCAAGTATTGCATGTGGATTTCGTACAGTTGTGGTAAGTACCTTAAATAATTCATATTCTTCATTAAAAGAAATGGAAGAAGAATATATGAAATATAATAATTATCATCCATTGATTTCATATTGTTTAGGGTTCCATGCGGAATATTCAAATTCAAAAGAATTATTAGAAGGAGTTGCTAAATTATCACAAAAATATCATGCACCAGTATTTATGCATAATTCAGAAACGAAACAAGAAGTTGCTGAATGTATAAAACGATATAGAAAAACTCCTACAGCATTTTTGAATTCATTAGGAATGTTTGAATATGGTGGTGGAGGATTTCATTGTTTATATATGAGTGATGAAGATTTAGCTATTTATCGTAAAAAAAATCTAACAGTTGTGACGAATCCAGGATCTAATACAAAACTTGCAAGTGGAATTGCCCCTATCGAAAAAATGTTAAATCAAGGAATTTGCGTAGCAATTGGTACAGATGGACCTGCGAGTAATAATTGTTTAGATATGTTTAGAGAAATGTTTTTAGTGACAGGTCTTGCGAAATTAAGAGAATCCAATGCTGCAAGTGTACCTGCAGAAGAAGTCTTAAAAATGGCTACTTCTAACGGTGCAATTGCTATGGGATTAGTGGATTGTGATCGTCTACAAGTTGGTAAGAAAGCAGATCTAATCATGATTGATTTACATCAACCGAATATGCAACCAATGAATAATATTGTAAAAAATATTGTTTATAGTGGAAGTAAATTGAATGTTAAAATGACGATGGTTGATGGTAAAATTTTATATGAAAATGGTAATTTCTTTACCAATGAAGAACCAGAGATAATTTATCAAAAAGCAAATGAAATTATACAAAGAATGAAATAAGCAAATTATTTCCTAGGTAATAATAAAAAAATAGATTAATGTGTTATTTGATCTTGTTTTTTTATATAAGTGTGTCGGACATGGCATGAAATCGGTTTGAGATAAACCAATCACAGGTAGTTACCGCCAAGTGTAGTGAACCACAAACCGTTGATAGTGATATCATGGGTAGAGAAAGTGGCATAGCGATTCTTTTGAGCGTACGAACAGAAACTTGATGAGGCTAAATGGTGGATAAGATTGCTTATCAAATCGAAGTCCAAAAGGTAAACGCAAGATGTTGTGAAAGAAATAGGGTTCATGTCTTAATCTGGGAGGTTTTATGGACGAGGAAGATCGTACCTTCACTAGAAAAAAGTTTACCATAAGAAGTCATATGAAGTCATAGTAGATAGAG
>JARHZK010000130.1 GCA_029258245.1 Longicatena sp.
TTATCTGCTCTACCACTTCTACCACTTGCTTGTTCTAATAAATCATATGTCATTTCAGCACTACGATAATCACTACGATTCAACATAGCATCCCCATTAACAATACCAACAAGAGTTACATTCTCAAAATCTAATCCTTTTGCAATCATTTGTGTCCCAATCAAAATATCTGCTTGTCTTTTTCCAAATGCCTCTATAATCTGCTCATGAGAATGTTTTTTCCCAGTTGTATCTGCATCCATTCTAAGAATCTTAGCTTTAGGAAATTTTACTTGAACAAATTCTTCAAGTTTTTGTGTTCCTAATCCTAAATACGTCCAACTTGCTTTTCCGCATTCTGGACAATAAGATGGTACAGGCATTGTATGACCACATATATGACATTTTAACAATTGCTCATCTTTATGATATGACATTGCAACATCACAATGTGGACACATTTGTACAGTTCCACACGAAATGCATCGCAAAATAGGCGTATAACCTCTTCGATTTAACAATAAAATCACTTGTTCTTTTTTTTGTAATCGTTGATAAATCGCATCTAACAATGGATTTGATAATACATAACTTTCTTTATTCGCAACAGCTTTTTTCATTTCAATCAATGTTACCTTAGGGAAATTTTCATTAATACGATTCGGCATTGTGATTAATTCATAGTTTTGTTTATATGCTCTTGCATAAGATTCTAATGAAGGAGTAGCACTAGCTAAAATCAGTTTTGCATGATGGTACTTACTTCTCCAAATTGCAACATCTCGACAATGATATTGTGGTTTACTTTCTTGTTTGTAACTAGTATCGTGTTCTTCATCCATAATAATTAATCCTAAATGATCAAAAGGCATAAAGATAGCGCTTCTTGTTCCTACAACAATATTTACTTCATGATTTTTTACCAATTGATACTGTTCATATTTTTCTTGATTATTTAATGCCGAATGATAGATAGCAACTCTTTTTCCAAACCTTGATTTAACTCTTTGAACCATTTGCGGTGTTAAACTAATCTCAGGAACTAAAATAACTACCTGTTTACCTTGTTGAAGAATTTTTTTTGCCAATTGTAAAAAAACTTCCGTTTTTCCACTTCCTGTAACCCCATGTAACAATGAAATTAAGTGTTTCGTATTTAAAATTTGATTCATCGCTTTTTTTTGATCCAAAGTCAATTCCTTTTCTTCATCCATCTTAACTTCTTCCATAGTCGCTATTGATGGAAGTTCAAACACATCAACCAACCCTAATTCTATTAATTTCTTCCCTGGTGTTTTAAATTGTTGGTAAAAAATAGATCGTAACATCGTTTTATGCTCTTTTAATGTTTCATAGGCTATCCTTTGTTTAACTGTTAATTTCTGATTTAATTCTTGTTTAACTCTTACATAGGATTCCATCTTAATTTTCCCATGTGTAGAGCTTGGCTTTAATTTTGCAGGTAACATACATTGAAAACAGCTAATTCGAGGAGCTATATAAGTATTTGCCATCCAATCTGCAAGTGCAAATAATTCTTCATTTAACAAAGGCTCTTCATCAATAATTTTTTCTATTTTTTTTAAAGAATACGTATAATTACTTAAGTCTTCTACAGTAGCCTTCTCCACGCTTTCAACAAAACCTATAATTGAAGTCTTTCCAAATGGTACTTGCGCACGTACTCCTCTTTTAATATTTTCATCACTACATAGATAAGTAAATGTATGATCCAAATGTAAAATTGGATGTTCTACAAATACATGAACAAGCATCATACGACAGACCTCCTTCCATAGATAGTATTATATCATGACTTTAGAATATGAAAACGAAAGTTTTTAATATAATCTTATCTTTAAGTTCGCATACTAATTCAATTTCTTCTCATACTAAAACTAGTCAAAGAAAGGAGACTTACAATGAAAAAGAAAATAAAAATTTATATAATGATATGTATGACAATTTTTTTCATCAAACCTATATCAACACATGCTAAAACAACAAATAACATTTTAATATATGGCGAAGACTTACCATATATTATGGTTGCATCTATTAATC
>JARHZK010000206.1 GCA_029258245.1 Longicatena sp.
CCTAATACAACTGTACGTTTTACTTGACTATTTTCAAAAAAACCTGCAAGCTCTAAACCAGGACGATTGGTATCCGCAACCGTAATCCTTCTTTTCAAAGACTCCGAATCTCCTGTAATTTGCTCAAACTCAAATGCGTCAACAAGTTTTTTTACTGTACAATAAATTTCTTCACTCATTTTACGTTTCCTCTCTATAATACTTTTTTCAAATATTGTCCTGTATAACTTTCTTCTATTTTCGCAATATCTTCCGGTGTACCACATGCAACAATTGTACCACCTTCATCCCCACCTTCAGGACCAATATCAATAATATAATCTGCTGACTTAATAACATCAAGATTATGTTCAATTACAACTACTGTATCACCATTAGTAACAATTCTTTGCAATACTTCTAATAGTTTTTTTACATCATGAGTATGTAAACCAGTTGTTGGTTCATCTAATATAAATAATGTTTTACCAGTTGCTTTTCTTTGTAATTCACTTGCTAATTTTACACGTTGTGCTTCTCCTCCTGAAAGAGTCGTAGCGCTCTGTCCTAATTTAATATATCCAAGTCCCACATCTTTTAATGTTTGCAACTTATGTTTAATTTTATGCACATTTGAGAAAAAGTCAATTGCTTCTTCCACACTCATTTCTAAAACATCATATATATTTTTTCCTTTATATGTAACTTGTAAAGTTTCTTCATTATATCTTTTTCCTTGGCATTCTTCACATGGAACATATACATCTGGTAAAAAATGCATTGAAATTTTTAAGATGCCATCCCCTTGACAAGCTTCACAACGTCCACCTTTTACATTAAATGAAAATCTACCTTTATCATACCCACGCATTTTTGCATCAGGAGTCTGAGCAAATAATGTACGAATATCATCAAATACACCTGTATAAGTAGCTGGATTACTACGTGGTGTGCGTCCAATTGGATCTTGTGAAATATCAATAATTTTATCAATGTTTTCAATTCCTTTAATCCGTTTATGTTTCCCAGGTTTAATTTTACTTCTTCCAAGCGCATGCATAATACCTTTGCTTAAGACCTCATTCACTAAAGAAGATTTTCCGCTTCCACTTACTCCTGTTACTACACAAAGTGTTCCTAATGGAATTTTGACACTGACATTTTTCAAATTATTTTCACATGCTCCAACGATTTCTAATTTTTTCTTATTTCCTTTTCGTCTTTCTTTCGGAACTTCAATCTTAAGTTTTCCACTTAAATATTGTCCCGTTAATGAATTTGGATTGTCCATTACTTCTTTTGGTGTTCCTTGAGCAACCACTTCTCCACCATGTACACCTGCACCAGGTCCAATATCAATAATATAATCACTTGCTCGCATGGTATCTTCATCATGCTCTACAACAATTAAGGAATTTCCCAAATCTCGCATATCTTTTAAAGTTCGAATCAGGCGATCATTATCTCTTTGATGTAAACCAATGCTAGGTTCATCCAGTACATATAAAACCCCACTTAAATGAGACCCTATCTGCGTTGCCAATCGAATACGCTGTGCTTCTCCTCCAGATAATGTTCCAGCTAAACGATCTAAAGTTAAATATCCTAATCCTACATTGTTTAAAAAACTTAACCGCTCCTTAATCTCTTTTACAATTAATCTTGCAATTTCTTCTTGTTGTTTGGTCAATTGTAACTCATCCATAAAGACAGCTGCCTGTTTTACGGACATAGCTGTCCATTCATAAATATTTAATCCACCAACACGTACACTTAAAGCTTGTTCATTTAATCGTTTTCCTCCACAAACAGGACATGGTGCTTCTGCCAAAAATGTTGCATACCATTCCCTTGAGGCCTGTGAACTTGTTTCCATATAACGCCGCTCAATTAGTGTACATACACCTTCTATAAACTCTGATTTCTTTAATACATTTCCACTTCTTGATTCTAATTGATAAGAAATAATATCCTTAGAACCATATAATACAATATCTAATTCTTTTTTTGTAAATTCTGCAATTGGTTTATCTACACTAATATGATAATAATTTAATAATGCTGCAAATTTTTGCCATTCCAAATTTTCTGTATCTACTATATTTTTATAATAAATAATACCACCTTCACGAATACTTTTCGAACGATCTGGTATTAAATAATCCACATCTACTTTTTGTGTAATTCCTAACCCTTTACAAGCATCACATGCTCCAAAGGGTGAGTTAAAAGAAAATAACTTAGGTTCTAATTTAGGAATACTAAATCCACAATATTTACAGGAATAATTACTAGAAAATAAAATTTCCTCTCCATTATAGGAAACAATCGCTAATCCATCGCTCATATGCAATGCTGTTTCTAGCGAATCATGTAAACGAGAGCGATCATTTCCCTTTACAATACGGTCTACAACAACATCAATCGTATGTTTTTTATTTTTTTCTAACGCCTCTACATCTTCTAATAATTTTGTTTCTCCATCAACACGAACACGTAAAAAGCCTTCTTTTTGTAATCGCTCAAATAAATCTTTATGTGTTCCCTTTTTCCCCTGTACTACTGGTGATAAAATAATTAGACGAGTTTTATCTTCTAATTCCATAATTTTATCCACCATTTGTTTTATTGTTTGTGATGTAATTGGTTCTCCATGCGTTGGACAATAAGGTACACCAATTCTTGCATATAACAAACGTAAATAATCATATATTTCTGTTACTGTTCCAACGGTTGATCGAGGATTATTACTTGTTGTTTTTTGATCGATTGAAATAGCAGGCGACAACCCTTCAATAGAATCCACATCTGGTTTTTCACTATTCCCCAAGAACTGGCGAGCATACGCACTCAAGGATTCCACATAACGACGTTGTCCTTCCGCATAAATCGTATCAAAAGCAAGTGAAGTTTTTCCTGATCCTGATACGCCCGTCATAATTACAAATTTATCTCTAGGCACTTTTAAATCAATATTTTTTAAATTATTTTCTCTTGCGCCTTTTATATCAATATAACCATGATCCATATAGATACCTCCAAACTACTACTATTATACATTAGTATACCCTTTCCGCCTATTTTTTCGCATCTAAATTTATAAATTTACTTGCATATAAACAATTTACATAAAAAAAGAATCTACGATTTTATATAGATTCCTTAATCCTTTTATCCTCTTTAGGAAGTAAACTTAATTCCCTTTTTATTATATAAATACCCTGCAATTACAATCGTGCAAATTTCTGCAAAAGGAATTGTAACCCAAATACCATTTACTCCTATTACTATTGGTAAAACAAGCAAAAACAATACAACAAAGACAAGAGAGCGTAACGTAGATATAATAGCAGAAGATACACCATCACCAATAGCTGTAAAATAACTAGATAAAAAAACATTGATTCCATTAAATAAAAATAGTGGACTAAACAAAAACAATGCTTCTTTGGTTATTTCATAAACATGTCCTTCCTCTATAAATATTTTGATAATAAAATCTTTACCAACATAGAGAATTCCCATAATCAAAATAGCGGTAACGATAATAGTAATAAAACTAAAACGCAATAACTTTTTTATTTTCATATAATTTTTAGCACCTAAATTATAACTAATCATTGGTGCAGTAGCTACCGCAATTCCCATATAAAATGCAATAAAGAAATAATAAATATACATAAGGATTGTAACTGCTGCTACCCCATCTTCCCCATATACACGCATAACTATAATATTAAATAATAATGTAGTAATTCCTGTCGACAATTCCGTAAGCATCTCACTACATCCATTAGTACAAGATTTCCACAATATCCTAAAATCTATCGTAAATTTACATAATTTAATCGTGCTAAATTTAAGAAAACATATCAATCCAATGATAGTACTACAGCTAATCGATATCACTGTACCTAACGCAGCACCAAATGTTCCCAAACCACAAAATCCTACAAAATAATAATCAAATACTACATTTAGCACTAGACCAACCATAGACATTGCTAAACCCACAACAGAATTTCCATCCGTTCTTACAAGGTATTCAAAAAACAACTTAAATGCCATTGGAATTGTTCCTAAAAATACCATAAATGCATACGGCAATACATATTCCATTAATTTTTCACTAGTTCCTAACCAAATTGCAATAGGCTTTAAAAACATAATCCCAAAAATAGTAAAAATAATACTAAATACAAATAAAACTAATGCTATTAAACTAAATGTTTCATTCGCCTTTTTTTGATTTCTTTTTCCCATAAATTCTCCAATGATTGCACCAGATCCTGTCGCAAACATCACCGATACTCCAAAAATAATACATGTTATTGGAATTACAATATTAATTCCTGCCAAAGCATCCGAATTCACATATTTAGAAACAAAAAAACCATCTATGGTTGTATAAAAAGATAAAAAAATCATTGTAAAAATGGAAGGAATCAAATATTTTATATATCCTCTATATGTCATTTCTTTTTCAAATACATTCATAAAAAACCTCCTTGCTAATAATTTCCATAATGCTATAATAAACTATATAGTAACTATAAGGTCAAGGAGTCATTATGAATAATTATTTTTCTATTGGAGAATTATCAAAATATCAAAATATATCCTCACAAACACTCATTTATTATGATAAAATCGACTTATTTAAACCAAGTTTTGTTGATGATAAAAATGGATATCGTTATTACAGTGCAGAACAATTAGATTACTTAGATACTATCTTAATTATGAAAACTATTGGATTTTCTTTATCTGAAATAAAAAATTATATAAACAATAGTTCTATGAAGCATAGTTTACATTTATTAAAAAATCAAGTTGACGTCATTACCCATAAAATAAATGAGTTATCTATGATCAAAAATCGATTAGAACATCGCATATCTGATGTTGAACAAGCACTATTGATTCAAGACTTAAATCCTTCTATATCTACAATCAAAGAACAATATGTGTTGTATCACGAAGTGAATAATCCCTATACCATGTGTGATATTAGCATTGCTACTAAAAAATGTTATGCACAAGCACTAAAAAATAGCATCCCAATATTTTACCAATGTGGTGTATCTGTGCCATTAAAAAATATTCGCAATCATCATTCTACAGAAGCTAATCTTGCCTTTGTTTCTACAGATTATATAGACGGAGTTAATAATATTATGAAATTACCTGAGGGTTTAACTGCGTCCATATATCACTTTGGTAATTATCAATCTATTGATACATCTTATCATAAATTAATCAATTTTTGTGATCAACATCATTTTGAAATCATTTCTGATTCCTATGAATTTTGTATCAATGACTATATCACTTCAAAAGATGAAAATGAATTTATTACTAAAATAGTTTTTTATATTAAATCTTAATTATACCTAAAAGACGTAGTACGAACTTTACTTATAAGGATCTATTATTACATATGAATCCTCAGCCATAAAGACCGAAAACTACAATACTTTCTCCAAACGCCCCTATAAGAGACTTTTTGTCTTTTATTCTAACATCATTTCTTTCATAATATATTTTGCATTTTTCTTTATCTACTGTTTTAGTTAATAATAGATTTTTAATTTGCCATTCATATCATCTTTATAAGAAATGGAATCCGTATCATTTAAATATAAATTACCGATTCCATATTCTTTAACTAATGAGTTGTAACTTTTGCCTTCTTTATGTTAATCCTATATTTCTATTCTCTTGTAATCTTGCCATAATAAAAAGTGAACCTTTTTCGTTAGTTATCCAACTTAAGGAGGTTCACTTCTAAAAATATGCATTTATTATTTATTCTTCTGTCTTTTTATATATTTGAATTGCTTGACATCCAATTCCCGTATGAATGCTTACAACACTTACCAATTGAATGAGTTGCGTTTGTACGGAAGGAAACGCCTCTTTAATCTTTTTCATAAAGTAGTTTGCTTCATCTTCATCATCCGCATGAGCAACTGTAATGACATAGCGATCATCAATTGGATGTTTTTCTTTAATACTTCTAATAACAACATCCATCGCCTTATGCATTGTACGTACTTTATCTTGAACATCAATTTTTCCATTGGTGCTTTTATTAATTTTTAAAATAGGTTTAATTTTTAGTAATCCACCCAATGCAGCTGCAAACGGTGTTAACCGTCCCCCACGTTTTAAATGTTGTAGATCACTTGGTAACAAATAAGTATCCGTACCTTCGATTACTTTATTTAAGATATCTTTTATCTCTGTGATTGTTTTTCCTTCTTCGTAATATTGTTTTGCTTTTTTAATCAAATATTCTTGAACAACAGCAGTTACATAGCAATCTAAATATTCAAATTCTAATCCTACATTTCTTGCACATAACTCCATTGCATTAATCGTTCCACTTAATCCGCTACAAATTGGAACAGCAAAAATTCTTTCATATCCATCATTTTTTAATGATTCAAACAATTCTTCTATTTTACCTAAAGAAGGAAGAGATGTAGATAACATCACTCCATCTTGCATTAATTGATATATTTCATCAAGTCCTAATTCTTCTAAATCTTGATAATTCTTATTATCATAACTTACTTGTAATGGAATGCTATAAATTCCATCTTTTAATAGTTCTTCTACCATTTTGCCAGTGCCACTGTCTGTTACAAATGCTGTTTTCATGGTATCATCCCTCCAATTTCTACATCCTATTATACTTTATTTAATAGATTATGAAAAGTGATAACGTTGTCTATCTACTATTTTCTATCCGATTTACATTTGCACTTTTTTAATATATTGTATTGTGATACAACCAAGCCCTGTATGAACACTAATTACTGGACCAATATTTCCAATTACGACATCTGTATTTGGAAATGATGTTTTTAGCAGTTCTTTTACTTTTTCCGCATCTTCTTGTGCCTTACTTTGTAAAACAATAAGTTTATAACCACTATCTAAATTATTTTCAGATACTGTAGTGACGGTTGTCTTTAATGCTTTTGATAACGTTCTTACTTTATCATATACATCAATTTTACCCCCTGTTTTAGAATTTAACTGTAACACAGGTTTTATCTTTAACATTCCACCTAATGCTGCTGCAAGCGGAGTTAATCGACCTCCACGTTTCAAATGTTGTAAATCATTAGGGACAACAAAACTTCCACTTTCTTTAATACTATCATTTAATCTAGTAATGATTTCATTTACATCAAACCCTTGATCCACTAATGTTTTTGCACAAGTAACTAAATATTTTTGAATTTCACATGTCGTATATGTTTCAACAATATGCAAAGATAATTCTAATTCCTTCGCAGTTACTTCCATAACACTTGATGTAGATGATAATCCACTCGACAAAGGAATTGCTATTACTTCATCAAATCCATCTTTTTTTATTTGTTCAAAAACCTCTTCCATCATTCCAACCGGAGGCATTGAAGTAGTTGGCATTTCTCCTTTTTCTAAAAGCTTATAAACTTCATCTAATGTAATATTTTCTCCATCTAAATACATTTGATCCTTTACAAGAATTTGCAAAGGCAAATAATAAATACCTAAATCATTTGCTTGTGCTTTCGTAAGTCCGCTTCCACTATCAGTTATAATAGCTATTTTCATAGACATCCCTCCATATATTTTAATCGTAAGATCTTCTTATAAATATCATTTTATCTCTGTTTACATTATATCAAAATAAATCTTAATATCAATAAAATACCATCCATTACTTTGAATGTCAAACTTTTTTTATTTCTAATTCATTTATTTTTGATTGAAAACACATCACCTTATATCATCAAATATTCTATACAAAGAAAAACCAATAAATATATTTATAACTCATTTATCAACTATTTTTTCATTAAAAACAAACTATCTATTCATTTATTTTCAAGTACAATAACACTATATGGTTCTATATTTACTTTTTGAATTAAAATATCTTCTGATTTTTCATTATAGTACACTAATCGATATGCTTCTTTTAAATCATATGTAAAAACTTCTGCGGATGGGTTAAAGAACATAATCAACTTTTTTTTGTCATCATTTATTTTATATACTAACACTTTATTTTGAATTGTATCAAAACACACATAATTTTGTACTTCTTGACTACTAGAATATCTTAAGCATGCATATTTTTTACGAATATTTATCAATTCCTTTGTACAATCAACAATATTTTTATATTGATTTCTTCTTTGATAATCTAATTGGTTAATATTATCGCTTTCTTCATATGTATTAGCAAGTCCATGCTTAGTTCTTGCAAATTCCTGTCCACTATGAAGAAATGGAATTCCTTGTGCTAATAAAACAGCTGCAATCATCATCTTATGCTTTGCAATGCGAACTTCCTTAGTATCTTCCTTACAGCATTCTTTTAACTTATCCCAACTCGTCATGTTATCATGACACTCTACATAATTAATAACATTTATTGGATTTTCAAATAACTTTTCCATTCCTACGTTTGTACAGCTGCCAACAAAGCAATTTTTCATAATATCGATAAGATATAAAGCTCCTGTGCAATACCCTTTTATACTAACTTCATTCGTCGCTGTACGTCCTTTAGTAACATCTCGAAATCGATCTGAAAAATGTCCAATATATGGCATCATTCCATTATTATAAATACTGGCTCTTTCTTTAAAATCAAGAAAACTCGGCATATCCCAGCCTTCTCCATATACCATAAAATTCGGGCGAATCAAACGACATTCTTTTTCTATTCGATTCATTGTATCAACATCTAAAATTCCCATCAAATCAAATCGCAATCCATCAATATGATATGTTTTAACTAAAAATTTACATGTATCTACAATATATTTTGAACACATTTTTCTTTTACTATCGATATCATTTCCACAAAATGTTCCATTTGAAAAATCACCATGATCATTCATCTGAAAATAATAATTTGGAACTGTTTTTTCAAAAAAACAATTTTCTTTATCATATACATGATTAAATACAACATCCAAATTCACTCGAATCCCAGCTTTATGACACTCTTCTATTAATTTCGTAAACTCAAATATTCTACTATATGGATTTTCTGGCTCTGTACTATAACTACCTTCTAATACGCGGAATTGTACCGGATCATATCCCCAATTATAATGTATCCATGGATGCATTTCATCAACAGAACCAAAGTCCATTACTGGTAATAATTGTACATGAGTTACTCCTAGTGATTTTAAATACGTAAAACCAGTATTCATCTCTTTTGTTTGTTCATTTTCTTCTACAAAACCAAGAAAAGTTCCTGGATGCAAAACTCCAATATTATTCTGCATCGTGAAATCACGAATACTTGTTTCATAAATAATTGCATCACAGGAACTCTTCATCTCGGGTAATAAATATTCTTTAACTTTAATTTTAGATAAATCAACAATTGCTGAACGTTTTGAATTTTCAATAGAAGATACTCCATAAGGATCAATGGTTTCTTGCCATTTCCCATCCACCCTAATATGATACACATAGGTTGCATTCTCTAAATTTTCTGCTACTTGATAACGAAATACACCTTTATCATCACGTTTCATTTCATATACATAAATTTCATCATTCTTAAACACTTCTAATTTTACACGATATGCCGTAGGAGCCCATAAAGCAAATTTTGTTGTATAATCACTAAGTGAATATCCTAAATCATCTTGATCATAATAAAACATCTCATCAAATTTCTTAGTTTTTACAATTGCACTATAGCGTAAAATTGTAGCACGCGCATGTTGATGTACTACATAATATTCATTTCCAATTTCCAATTCATCAAATACTGCCAATGTATACTTATTATAATTATTATGTGTTGTTTCAATTGATTGAATATGCAAATCACACAAATGACCGTCATTATCTCTTAAATAAAATTTATTGCTTACCCCATCGTAAGAATTATGTGACATAAATACAATAATTTTATCAAAATCATCGAAATATGCCTCGTAATAATCTTGCTGCCTCATACCTTATCACCTTAATTTATTATAACAGATTTTTACCACATTTAATATATAACGTATTATTTCATTTCATACATATTTAGACAAAAAGAACCTATAATATCCTATAGATTCTTTCTACTTTATTTTACTTCTATTGGGTCAATATGCCAAATTTCTTTAGCATATTCAGTAATTGTACGATCACTTGAAAAATATCCAGATTGAGCAATATTAATCAAACATGTTCTTGCCCAAGTTTCTTTATCAAGATAACGTTTTTCAATATTTTTCTGTGCATATACATATGCTTCAAAATCTGCTAATAATAAATATTCATCATTTTTAAACATTAATTCATTATAAATTTGCTTAAAATCATTTGGATTATTAGAGAATGTATTATCTACAAAGCTATTAACAACTTTTTGAATATCTTGATTTTGATTATATTTTTTCCATACATCATAAGAGTTTTCATGTCGAATCAAAGCAACGTCATCTGCTCTTAGTCCAAAAATTTCTGCATTTTCATATCCAACACGATCAACAATTTCAACATTTGCACCATCCATTGTTCCAAGTGTAATCGCACCATTCATCATAAATTTCATATTACCAGTACCACTTGCTTCTTTTCCAGCAGTTGAAATTTGTTCGGATACATCTGCTGCATTCATTAAGAATTCTGCAATAGATACCCCGTAATTAGGAATAAAAACAACTTTCATATACGGAGATACATCACTATCATTATTTACCTTATTTGCAACACAATGAATTAATTTTATAACTTCTTTTGCAAATTGATAAGAAGGTGCTGCTTTTGCAGCAAAGATGAATGTTCTTGGATAAATTCGGAAATTAGGATCTTGTTTCATACGAAAATATAAATGAATAATATTCATTACATTTAATAATTGTCGTTTATAAGCATGTAGGCGTTTTGCTTGAACATCAAAAATAGAATTAACATCAATATCTATATTCAAAGTATCTTTAATATACTTTGCCAATATTAACTTACGTTCCATTTTTACATCCATAAATTTCTTTTGTAAATCTTTATCATCAACATATTTCATTAAATCTTCCAATTTTTCAGGATGCGTTTTAAATTCAGATCCAATTGTATCCTCTAATAACTTTGTTAATTGTGGATTCGAATATAGCAACCATCTACGATGCGTAATCCCATTTGTCTTATTATTAAATTTATTAGGATACAGAATATTAAAGTTTTTCATTACATCTTCAACTAAAATACGTGTGTGAAGTGCCGCAACACCATTTACACTATGAGAACCTATAATGGCAAGATTTGCCATGTGGATTTGTCCATCTTTAATAATACAACATTCATTCATTAAATCCCCACGTCCAAATTCATGGGAACATGCATATTTAAATCGGCGATCAATTTCTTCAATAATCATATAAATACGTGGTAATAATTCCCTAACATATTGTACAGGCCATTTTTCTAATGCCTCGCTTAATACAGTATGATTGGTATAAGCCATTGTATTTTTTACAATTCTCCAGGCATCATCCCATTCATAACGATAGTCATCTAATAAAATACGCATTAACTCAGGAATACACAATACAGGATGTGTATCATTTAATTGAATAGCTGTTTTTTCAGCAAAATTATCTAATGTGGCATACGTATTCATGTGTGCTTGGATAATACTATTTAATCCTGCTGCCACAAAAAAATATTGTTGTTTTAAGCGCAATAATTTTCCATGTTCTGTAGAATCATCTGGATAAACATTACTACAAATTTCACGTACTTGATTTACATATTCATTTAAATTTGCTGCATCACATGCATCATCCGCAACTTCAGCACTCCACAATCGTAAAGTATTTGTTACTTTCGTATTGTATCCAACAATAGGTACATCATATGGTACAGCACGCACAACTAAGTTAGGGACATGATTTACAACTGTTTTTCCATCTTCACCAATCCACATATCTACATGACCACCAAATTTTACATTCACCGCATGCTTTGGTTTGCGCACTTCCCATACATTTCCTAATGTTAGCCATTGATCGGGAACCTCAACTTGTTCGTTATTCATTATTTTCTGTTTAAACAAACCATATTCATAACGAATACAGTTTCCATTACCTGGTAAATTTAATGAGGCTAAAGAATCAAGGAAACATGCAGCAAGACGACCAAGTCCACCATTTCCCAATCCAGCATCACTTTCTAGATTTTCCAATTCATTGATATCTAATCCTAATTCAGCAAGTCCCTCTTTCACTAAATTATATATTCCTAAATTCATTAAGTTATTCGTTAAAAGGCGTCCCATTAAAAATTCCATTGAAAAATAGTACATTTGCTTACTTTGTTTTTCCGCAACTGAATTTTTACTATCATTCCAATGAATGCTAGCATAATCTCTAACCATTTCTCCTAAAACCATATATTTCTCTGTGATATGAGCCTGTTCAAAAGAACGGCCGTAGCGTTCGATAATTCTTCTTTTAAATTCTTCTTGAAATTCTTTTTTGTTTTGAAATTCGTTCATCATAAACTATTTCTCCTTTCAATAACATAATCACCTCAATAACGAAAACAATTCCAATATCTTCAACAAACCCATTTTACAATATTTGATAATGAAATACAAATTTTTAATATTTGAAAACGAAATAACTAGAATTCATTCGAACTTCACATATTTTTTACTAAATTTTCTATAAAAGAAACAACGCGTTCTAGATTTTTACCATCAGAACAATCTATATATTTATTTTTTATTGTACATGCATTATTATGCTCATTTTGTATTAACTTTATTAATTCACTTTCATTTTTCGCAATATTTCCATCCATAAATACCTCAAAGTCTACAAAACAACCACGATTCTTTAAATATTCATCTAAATCTGGAGTATAGGCATAAATTGGTTTATTTAACAAAGAAAAATCAAACATTACAGAAGAAAAATCAGATATTAAGCAATCTGCTATACTAAACAGTTCATGTAATACTTCATTGGTCATATTTATTATTTTAGATGAATTCTTATATTCTTCATGCGCTAATAAAGGATGACATTTATAAATAATCCTATATTCATCACCTAACCCTACTAGTATTTTATCTAAATCAATGTTTACTTTACTTACTCCTTGATAGATATCTCCTCTAAAAGTTGGAGCATATAAAATAATTTTCTTATCTTTCAATTCTGGATACTTTTCAAGCAACTTTGCTTTTGCCTGATTCCTATAATTCATATCAGCAACACAATCAAGTCTTGGCATTCCAATAGGAACAACTTGATTTTCTTCTACATTAAATGCTTCGCTATATGGCTTTTTCCAATATTCTCCATTTGAAATAACATAATCATAATTAGCAATTGGATAAGATCTTTCAATCACATTTCCAAATTTTTTTATTGCTCCAGTTGCATGCCAAATTTGAATCACAATGACTCCTTTTCTTTTAAATTTGCTAATTACAAAGTTATTATCATTAATAATAACTACTTTTGAAGTATTAATTAAAAACAACTGTTTAATTGTATTTAAAAAATAACAAAAATTTGTCCATAAATTGTTTTTATTAAATTTTGTTAAAACACATGATATCTTATAATTCTTTTGCTTCAATTCATCATAAATCATTTTCATATCTGATTCTAAAACATTACTCTCTAAGGATACAAATGTAATTTTATGTTGATTAATTGGAATCAATTTTACAAAAAAATTAAAAAAAGACAGAACTATATTTAATATAAAAATTTTTAATCCCATATCATTTACCACCAAAAACAATATCAATTACGCGTTTTGATGCATTTCCATCCTCATGATTATTAAAATAAGCATTAAACTCTTTAAGCTTTTCGTAATTATATACATGATTTGAAATGTCATCTAACATCATTTCTTCTTTTTCATAAATAGTTCCAGGTAAATCTTTATAAATATCAATATAGAAACCTCTCAATTCCTCTTTATAGCTTTCAATATCATACATATAAAAATATATTGGACGATTTAAAATCGCATAATCGAAGAAAACACTTGAATAATCTGTAACCAAAGCATCCGCTATAATATATAATGAGCTAATATCAACACTTGCATCAATTGAATATAAAAAGCCTTCTAAAGAAGTATCTTTTTTATATTCATTAATGATCAAATAATGTGGCTTAAATAATAGAACATATTCATCGCCAAGTATATTTTTCCATTTATGGAAATCAGCTTCTAATTTAAAAGTATATCCTTTCGTAACATACTGATTATCCCTCCAAGTAGGTGCATATAATAAAACCTTTTTACCCAAAGGAATATTTAACATCTGTTTAATAGCTATTGCATCTTCCGTACTAGCATTACTTAAAATATCATTTCTAGGATACCCTGTTTCAATTAAACGATTTTGATCAATTGCAAATGCAGATTGAAAGATCTTAGTACAAAATGTGTTAGGGGAAATCATATAGTTATATCTAGCCACATCAATATCATATGTTTTATACATCTCATCTGCGCTCATTTGACTTCTATAAAAAGTTGCATCCTTATCAACTTGAATATCATGTCCTAATCGTTTTAATGGTGTTCCATGCCATGTTTGTAAATATATTTGATTTTTCTTTTTCGAAATATACGTTGGCATCTTGCAATTAAAAATCCAATACTTAGCCTTTGACATATAATAAAAATATGGAATACTATAATACTCGATTATTTTTGCACCTTTAATTTTTAAATTTACTTTTTTATGATGCTTTATAGCCCATATAAATTTATAATCTTTAAATCTTTCATCTTTTTTCATTTCTTCATAAATAGCCTTTGGATTATCTGAATATCCTCTACCATGAAATGAAATAAATATTACTGTTTTATGATCTATTGGTACGAGTTTATAAGTTAAATGATATAAAATATAAATAATTTTGCTTATTATTTTCTTTAGAATTTTCAATATTTTCATCTTACTTACCTAATAAAATAGAATCAAATAACTTGATTCTATTTTCCTTTCTTTTGATTTGTTAAAAGTTAAATCTTATTTAAATAATTTCATCTTCCTTTAAAAAAGATATTAACCTATCTGTATTTTTACCATCATGATACTGTACTAAATTTGTATAATTTTTGATAAATTTTGAATTTTGTTTTTCTAAATAATTTCTATTAAATACATTTTTCAAATCCTCTTTAGAATAACAAATATCTCCATATACATTATTTTCATTTAGCATAAGCTTTGTTGAAGGACCATAATTTTCTAAACATTGATTTTTTTCTTCCCAATAGAATATAACATTCGATCCTCGATAAAATGCATCATATGCAATCGAAGAATAATCTGTAATCAATACTTTTGTTTCTTTTAAAATATCATCGTATTTAGACGTAACATCTAAATATTTTTTTAATTTGAAATCAGCATCTTTTACAGCATCAAAAAATAAAGGATGTGGTAAAATTGTTATTTTTTCATGATATTCCTCTGGGATTGCATCAAAAATACGACAAATCATTTTATAGTATGCAGTACTTGAAAAATCGTACCTAGCTTCATTATATTCCCATGGTCTCCATGTAGGCATAATCACTATTCGATCTGCTCCGTCGTTTAAAATGTTTCGATCATACTTTGGTAAACCACTAATATAAATATATTCAGGAAGATACTTTCCTAATTCAATAAAATGTCTAGCTTCTTCCTCTGATGAAGTAACAACTCTAAACTTACCATCTGTCTTTTTAGGCTTAAAGAATTTTCTTGACTCTGAATCAAGTGAAATCATATACATAACTCCATGCTGTAAAAAAACATAATCTAATTTCTTGGATGCTAATTTTTTTAAAGCGTAATGATTAATAATTCGTAAATCAATAGCATGTACAAGTGCCTCAGAACCAATGAATGTATTTGATTTAAAGAAATATAAATAATGTTTAAAAGAATATTTATATATTAAATTATGGCGATATTTTTCTTTTATATTTGATAAATATGGATAAGATTTATCTATGATAAAATATGCCGATTGATACCCTTGATCCATTAATTTTTCATATAATACAGATGCACTTTCTTCATATCTACTAGATTCTTTTTCAAATAATAAAATAATTTTTTTCGTAACCATGATTTTTGACAAATAATATGCAAAAAACAATTTTACTCTTTCTTTAAATAAATCTGTAACATTTTGTTTCCGTACTGTTAAATAAATCGTATTTTTCGCTGTTTCTCTAATATAAGCAACGGTTTCATATTGTGGTATACTATATAATTTTTTATGTTTATTTTTCCCTTTTTTTCTATGAAAAATATTATATCGAATTCCTTTTTCTAATCCATATCCACTTTCATCTGCATAATAAATATATAACTTATTCTGGATTCCTAAATTTAAAATAGATAATTCATCCATACAGAAAGAATATCGAATGATATCGTAACCAAAAACACTGCAAATTTTCTTTACTTTGCTTGTAACCACTGTATCTCCAACTTTTATCTTTAAATCATCATATGCAAACGGGAAAATTTTTTTAGCGACAGCAATTGCAGAATATGTAATTCCTGATCTACGATTTCTTTGTCGGGCACAAATATTTCCTATTTTTAAACTACGATTATAACAAGTTTTCTTATTTTCTTCATCATATAAACCCATCACATTATCACTTTCATGTGAAATAACTTCATCATAATACATGTTTAAATAAGTCTTCATATTTGAGAATTTTGATCCATAATTTTGAAGTCCCACTACAACATTATTTTGGAGATGTGCAATTAACTTAGCTTTGGATTGTGCTCCCATTCGATACATATATTCAGGTTTTCCTGAATAATAAATAAATTTTTTAGGATTAATATGATAAAATAACCGATTCCATTCCTTTGTATAAGCATTTACTAACGATTTATCAAAAAGTTTAGAACATAAATTTATCCTCATACTAAGAATTGATTTTATTTTATCTAAAATTGTTAATTCATATTTATTAACTAAAGCTAAATAATTTATATTATGAGGTATTGTTTTTAAAAATTCTGTAACAGTTTTTGTTATCTTACCACGAAAAACCAGTATAACATTTTCTTTTTGATATTTTTGTGAATAATCGATTAAATAATCATATAACAAAGCATTCAATTGTTTATTTTTTAAATTTCCTGCATAAACTAAAACATTTTCTTTTCCATTATTTTCTCCATCTTCTATTACTAAATCAGATTTCCCGTTTATCATTAAATCTAATATTTTTTCAGGATTATTAACATTTTGATACATACAATATGTATGTAAAAATGATTCCATATCATAATTGATTGGTGAATTAATTTCCTTAATCAACCCATCTACATCATTATGGATTGGAAATGGTAAATTAGTAATAGGAAAATAGGTACCTCTTTCTGCCATATATTCATCCAAGTCATATGTAAACAAAGTAATTTTTCTCTTCGTTATTGCAAAATCAAAAAATACACTTGAATAATCCGTTACCAATTGATCACAAATTGATAAAAAATCATATGTCTCATATTCACTTGGAAACGGACGTATGTGTTTATATTTACTATAATCCATTACGTTTCCAACTAAAAAATGTAAATTCACATAAAATATTTGATTATTATTTAGTTTTTTATCAATTTTCGAAAAATAATTATGCAAAATTTCCTTTTGTTCTGCAGCATCCGCGGTTCTATTTCCACCGCGCCAAGTTGGCATATATGCGATTAATTGAAAATTATCAAGATGTAACTTACTTCTTAATTTAGCAGATTCTTCTCTTCTTAAAAATGCACTATTTCTAGGATAATCGCATAATAAAACTTTGTTACTAAAAAGATTTGCTAACATGTAGTCATGCATAAATACATCTCTTGTAAACTTATTTGGAAATAGAGCGTAATCACTCATCAAATAATTCTTTTGAATATTTGCTAATGAAGTTGCATTTTCTATATCACTTTTCCCCAATGTTTTCAATGGTGTTCCATGCCATGTATTTAAATAAACTTGTTCTTTTCTTTTATTAAAATACGGTGGAAATGAATTATCAGTAGCCAAATATTTAGCAGTTGCTAAATATTTCATATATTCTTTTGAACCTCTTATAACGAGTCTAGTATTATATCCATAATAAGAGAATCTTTCTTTTGCTTGATTATAAGTATCTTCTGTAACGACAAAAATGGCAACCATATTTGCCCACTTGGGATTCAAATTAATTTCCCTTAATAAAGCAAACATATTACCATTTAAATTTTTTCCTTGTCCTGCTTCCAATAATATAAAATTTTCTTGAATATCTTCTCTTAAAAATTTCATATAATCTAAAGACTTACTTTTTAATTTATTTACTATTTTCATAATACCACCCTTAGCCTTTTAATTCTTGTTTCAGCTGAGTAGTTGAAATTCCTTCCGTTCTTGGCAAATAAACAACTTCACAATAATCTTTCAAAAAATCAAACTTACCTTTCCAATCATCTCCCATTACAAAAACATCTATATTATATTTTTTTACATCTTCAATTTTTTGTTCCCAACTTGTTTCAGGAATTACTTTATCAACATATTTAATTGATTCTACAATCGCCATTCGATCTTTATCTTTAATCTTACATACTTTTCCTTTTTCTAAATTAAATTCATCACTCGATACAGCAACAATTAAATAATCTCCTAATTCCTTTGCTCTTTTTAATAAATTTAAGTGTCCTATATGAAATAAGTCAAATGTACCATATGTAATTACTCTTTTCATAGCATCCTCCTATTTTAAAATACGTTCCCAAAAACTTTTTTTAATTGGTTTTTTTATAACACGCTCTGCAAATTTTTCATCTCTTTGCTTTCTTCTCTCTTTTTCAGTCATAGAATTATATTGATCAACATAAGCAGAATAATGCTCACATACTTCTTCAATATCTCCATATTCTACTAATTTTCCACCCTCAATCCACATTCCTTTTTTACAGAAACTTTGTACTTGAGATAGCGAATGAGAAATAAAGAATATGGTTTTTCCTTCTTCATCTCTTAATTTTTCCATATAATTCATACACTTTTGAGCAAAGCCTTTATCTCCAACAGACAATGCCTCATCAACAATTAAAATATCAGGATCTAATGCTAACGAAATAGAAAATCCTAATCGTGATTTCATACCACTTGAATATTTCTTTACAGGTTGGTATAAAAAATCTCCTAATTCTGCAAACTCAATAACTTTATTTTTAATATCTTGAATTTTTTTCTTCGATAATCCAAGCAAAGCACCTTTTACATTAATATTTTCTTCTCCAGTTAATTGTAAATTAAGCCCTGTATTAATAGAAATTAATGCTTGCTCTCCATTAATGATCATTTCCCCGCCATCATGGTCAGAAATACCTGCAAGAATTAGTGATAATGTTGATTTCCCTGAACCATTCGTTCCTAATATACCAACAACCTCTCCTTTTTCCACCTTAAACGAAATATCCTTTAGTGCATAAAAACTTTGATTTTTATTCCCTTGATTTTTTTGTTTTAATGTATATATTTTTGAAACATTCTTTAGTTCCACTGCATATTTTTCATTCGTTTTCTTCATAATATATAGTTACTCCTTAAATCATATCAACCATTTTCCGCTTGAAGTGATACATAAGACTTGATCCAATTATTAACAACACAATAACAACAATCCAAAAGTATATAGTCATAGCAGGATGTGCTAAAAAACTCTTATTAAAAAATATAGAATCTCGATATCCTGTCACAATATAATACACTGGATTTAATTTCATTACATATGTCATAAAAGGATAATTTTTGAATGCTGCAGGCCATAATACCGGAGATAAATATAATAACATTCTCATTAATGAAACTACTAATTTTTTTACATCTCTCCACATCATAGTTAGTACGGATGTTACTAAAGCTAAAGATTCTACTAACATAAAGGCACAGAATGCATAATATATTAAATTAATCCAATAGATATTCGGATAATATCCAAATAAAAATAAAGCAACAAACATAATCAATAGCATACATAAGTGATTAAAGAACTCCTTTACACATACTGTAGCAGGTAATATACTAATTGGAAATTTCATTTTCGTAATAACATTTATTTTAGAAAAAACCGCGCTACAACCTTGTGTAATACATGGATTAATATACCACCATGCTGCAAATCCAACAATCACCCAGGGTAGGAATGGAACTCCACTATACCCTTTACGATTCATTCCAATACCAAATACTAACCAATATGTAATTACTTGAATTGCAGGAGATGCAAAATTCCAAAATATTCCAAATTTGGAATCACGCATATCTGCTAATAACTCATACCGTGCAATGCAAAAAATCCTATATACATTTGAAAAATTCTCTTTTAATACATAAGCGATACTCTTAAACATAAGTACCTCCTTCTTCCTTTCTATAAATTTCATTCTCTATTATACAACAAATATGGTATAGTAGTAACCATTTTTCTTACCCATTTTTTGTTTCTATCATTCTTTTTGTAATTTGTTTTGTACAATATTTAAATATTTCAGCCATAATAAATGTAATGATCACCGATAATAAAAGATATAATAAATAATTATTATAAATAAATGGTATTTTGCTTCCTATCATCATTGGAATCCTTTGTAAAATATAGATACCAAAAATATTTCCACCTATCCACATCAAAATCGGATTATCCATTTTTAGAATCATTGACCCCCATGTAATTATCAAAGAAAATAAAATTCCATGTAAAATATAATATAACATAATATCTCTTTTATTGTAACAAATGATAAATAATAAAATCAAACTTAATCCATATATCATATATGTACATGCGTTTTTCATAACTATTTTATCAAGTTTGTTTTTATTAAACGAATATATCATTCCTGCCCAATAGCATAATAAAGTATTATACCAACGTGTACCAACACGATATTGATATACAAAGTTCATAATACCTAGCGAAAAGATAAATATATAAAATAAGCATACCTTTTTATTTCCATTTCCTAATTTAAACGCAAAATATGATATTGCATATAAAGCCAAAATATCAAATAAATACCAATTACTATTTCCAATACTTTCCCATCCAATACAAGATAATAATAATTTAGAAGCAGAAATATTTTTACCAAAATTTATCCCTACAATATAATATGCAAAAATAGCAACAGAAAAATTTATAGTCAAAACTATAATTTTTGTTGGTATGCCATCAACATACTCACTCCCTTTTTTCTTAATGGATTCCATAACTCCATATCCTGAATAAAATAAGAATGTAGTAACAACCAATTGTCCTAACATCTCACGTATCCTTAAATAAAATGCACTATACGCTAATAATTCATGATCTACTATATATCCTGTAAAATGACTTAATAACACCAAAAATACAAAAACACCATTAATTTGCATAGTAGCTTCGTGACTAAGATAATTCTGATTAAATCCACTAATTTTTACTTTATAAAAACAAAGTAAAAGAAACATAATTAAAATTATTGTCATATACCTCTCCTTAACATGCCTGTTTTTAAGAATACACTACTTCACCATGTTTTGCAACAATTATCAAAACACTATAATTCTTTTCAATATATTAAACTTCAGTTCATTTATAAAAAAGGAGATATGTCCATATCTCCAAATTATTCTTCATCATAAATTCATTTCTGATTTTAGATCTCTCATCATCAAATCAATCGCTGATTCTGAAGGTTTTTTCCCTTCATATAACACTTCATAAATTTGAGTGATAATAGGCATTTCAATATGCATTTGAGCTGCTAATTCATGTACAGCTTTTGCAGTTCGAACGCCTTCTACTGTTTTTGTATTCGTATCCCAGAAAATTTGAGCATTATTCGCTTTACCGATTTCACAGCCTGCTTGAAAATTACGGGAATGTTTACTTGTGCAAGTAACAATCAAATCTCCCATACCTGTTAAGCCCATAAAAGTCTCTTGTTTTCCACCCATAGCAATTCCAAAACGAGTCATTTCCATCAATCCACGAGTGATTAAAGCTGCTCTAGTATTATCTCCATAACCTAAACCATATAAAACACCACTTGCAACTGCAATCGCATTTTTTAATGCTACACCAACTTCACTTCCAATTTCATCCGTTCCTGTATAAATTCTTAAATAATTATTTGAAAATTCTTGTTGTACAATTTTTGCATCTTCTTCATTTAAAGATACTGCACAAATCGTTGTTAACATTCGAACTACAACTTCTTCTGCATGACTTGGTCCAACTAACGATACAACACTACTCAACTTTTCCTTTGAGATATTATTACGGATTACATATGACATTCTTTCAAATGTTTCCGGATGAAATCCTTTTGAAGCATTGATAATAATTGTTTTCTCTTTAATAAGCGGATTTATCTGGCGACATACACTTTCAATTGCAATCGTTGGAACACTTAAAACAATCATATCCGCATCTTTCACAACATTGATATCCATTGTAGCATGTAGTTCTGGATTTAATTCAACATCATCAAAGAATTTTGAATTTCGATGATTTTGCTCAATATCATTTATTTCACTTTCACAGTTTCCATAAATAATTACATCTTTTTTGTTATCACAAAGAACTTGGGCCAACCCAGTACCCCAGCTCCCACTTCCAATTACTACTGTTTTCATAAAATTCCTACCTTTCAGGCATTACATCCATGTATATGACATTATACACAATAATTAATATTCTCGCAATTATTTCTTTTTCGTAGAAGGTTTGCGTCTTCGATACTCTAATAAAACCCCTCCAAAACTTGGAACATCTACTTCAATTGTATAGGGTCTATTATTACATTCTTCCTTACCTGCTTTATACTTCGATAATTCTGTTACATTTCCACCATAGATATTCATATCTGTATTTAATATTTCATAATATGTCCCACTTTCAGATATTCCAAATCTATGCTTTTTATACTCATTTGGAGAGAAATTTAAAATAACAATATAATTTTTCTTTTCCCCTTTTCTCATATAACTAAATAAATTTTCATCTGCATTATCTGCATCAATCCATTCAAATGATTGCCAATCGTATTCTTGTTCATAGAGTGTAGGAATCTTGCAATACAATTCCCCTAACTTAGAAAAATATTTATGAAAAGAATCATGTGTTGGATATTCTAGCAATTTCCAATCACATTCTTTTTGCTCATCCCATTCACGAAAATGTGCCAATTCATTTCCCATAAAATTTAATTTTTTTCCAGGATGTGTAAACATATATAAATATAATGTTTTTAACTGTGCAAATTTTTCTTCGTATGTGCCATATATTTTATCTATAATTGTCTTTTTTCCATGGACAACTTCATCGTGTGAGAACTCCATTAAAAACTTTTCTGAATAGAAATACGCCATAGAGAACGTAATATTATTATGGTGCCATTTACGATAAATTGGATCTTTCTCTAAATACTTCAAAGTATCATTCATCCAACCTAAATCCCATTTGTAATCAAATCCTAGACCACCATCAAGTGTACTATGTGTTACTTTAGGAAAATCACTTGAATCTTCAGCAATCAACATAACTCCTGGATATGCATGATGAAGATTATAGTTCATTCGTTTAACAAAATCTAGCGCGCCTTGGTTTTCACCTAAATCTTTATTCCCATGCCAATGAATCATATTACTAATAGCATCCATTCTTAATCCATCTACATGATATTTATCAATCCAAAAAGACGCTGCTGACATTAAAAATGAACGAACTTCTTCTTTCCACAAATTAAAATTTGCTGTTCCCCATTGCGAATCCGCATCACATGCTTTCTCGTACTCATATAAAGGTGTTCCATCAAAATAGGATAACGAAAAATCATCACGTACAAAATGCACAGGAACAAAGTCCATAATAACCCCAATTTTGGCTTTATGACATGCATTGATTAAATACATTAAATCTTCACATGTTCCATAGCGACTTGTTGCACTAAAGTAACCACTACATTGATATCCCCAAGAACCATCAAATGGATATTCATTTAATGGCATTAATTCAATATGTGTAAAATGATTTTCTTTTACATAAGCAATTAATTCCTTTGCGATTGAACGATAATTCACCCATTCTTGTCCTTCTTCTTTTTTCCAAGAACCTAAATGTATTTCATAAATATTCATAGGTTTATCAAAGTTGCGATTTCTTTGATAAATCCACTTCTCATCGCTCCATCTTTTATAATTCAAATCAACGACAATAGATGCCGTATTAGGACGTAATTCAGAATAAAATGCATAAGGATCCATTTTATCAACAATTCTTCCAGTTGCTTGTACAATACGGTATTTATACATATCACCAATCTTAGCCCCAGGAATAAATTTTGACCATACTCCTTTTTCATCTTTTCGAGTCATCTTATTCCCTTTACAACTCCATCCATCAAAACTACCAATCACTTGAATTTCTTGAGCATGAGGTGCATATGTAGTAAAGCGTACCCCTTTTTTTCCACGTTCTTCACAAACATGTGCACCAAAAAATTCATACGCATTGATTGCATTCCCTTGATAATAATCTTGTAAAATCTTATTTTTCATGAGATATACTCCTCTCTTTGTGTCTTACATATTGTATTCTCGGTGTCTTTGATAATCAAAGTTTTCCTTATATACGCAAAACCTCACCATATTCTGATGAGGTTTTCTATACTTAGCCGATCAATTCTTTAATTGCTTGTTGGTATGAAACTGTTTTTGTATGTGCATCTTCTAGTGAAGTACCTTTAATACAATAATAAAATTTACATTTTGGTTCAGTTCCACTTGGACGAATCGCAATCCAACTACCATCTTCTAAGTAATATTTTAACACATCAGATTTCGTAAATCCTGTTAATTCAGTTTCTTTTCCATTTTCAAGAATTCGACATTCTTTATAATCTTCAAAACGAACAACTTTCTCATGGTTAATCTCTTGTAAATTGCTCTTTCGTAAATTTGCTAAAATTTCTTGTATTCTTTGAGCACCTGCTTGACCCTCTAATTTCAAAGAAGTTTGGCTTTCTTCATAAAATCCCAATTCAGCGTATAAATCGTATAAAACATCAACTAATGTTTTTCCTCTTTCTTTATAATAACACGCAGCTTCTGCAAGCATCAAACACGCTTGAGGTGCATCTTTATCACGTACAAATGGTTGAATTAATGAACCATAACTTTCTTCATATCCAAATACATATTGTTTTTCATTTGTTTTTTCATATTTTGCAATTTTTTCACCAATAAATTTAAATCCTGTCAATGTTTTTTCCGTTTCAACTCCATATTTAGATGCAATTTTTTCACCTAAATCACTTGTAACAACAGTATTAAACATTACTGGATTTTTTGGCATTAATCCTTTTTCAGTTCGTTGAGAGAAAATATATTCAATTAATACCGCACCACTTTGATTTCCTGTTAATAATTTGTAATCACCATGATATTTCACACCAACTCCCATACGATCAGCATCTGGATCACAAACCAAAATAATATCTGCATCTTCACGTTTTGCATATTCAATTGCTAATTCATATGAACCTGGTTCTTCTGGATTTGGTGTTGGCGTATTTGAAAAATCAGGATCTGGTGTGCATTGTTCTTCAACCGCTACAAAATGATAACCTGCGCGAGCATATACTTCTTTTACCGGAATATTCGCAGTACCATGTTCAGGTGTAAAAATAATTTTTACATCATCTTTATTAACATCTGGATTTAATTGGATACTTACTACATTTTTATAGTATTCTTCATCTACATCTTTTCCAATAACAGTAATTAATTTTTCTTGTTCTGCTGTTGGATTTGCTGTAATTGCTAATTCATCTTCTACTGCATTTACACGATCAATTACTTGTTGTGCAAGATTAGGAACTAATTGACATCCTTTTTCATCATATAACTTGTAACCATTATATTCTTTTGGATTATGACTTGCAGTAACCATAATACCACCAAAACAACCAAAATGTCTTACCGCAAAGCTTAATTCTGGAGTAGGTCTTAAAGATTCAAATACATAAGAACGAATATTATAAGTAGCTAATAATTTTGCTGAATCCATAGCAAACTCTTTAGACATATGACGATTATCATAACCAATCGCAACTCCACGATTCTTTGCATCTTCACCATAAGATGTAATATACTCTGCAAATCCTACATTTGCTTTACGAATCGTATGAATATTTATACGATTTGTTCCAGGTCCCAAAAGTCCTCTCATACCAGCAGTACCAAATTCTATAGTTGTATAAAACGCATCATTTTTTGCCTGTTCATCCATATTTTTAAGTACTTCTCTATAAGAAGGTTCTAGGTTTGGATGATGTAACCATCTATCATAAACATCATTATACATATTTCAATTTCTCCCTTTCTATCTAATTAATCCCATTATAGCATATTTCACTTATTTTTTATATGTAACTTTATGTTTATGAAAGCGATTTCTTTCTATAAAAAATTAATGTAATTATTTTGATATTATTTATGAATATAAAAAAAGACGGAAAATTCCATCTAAAATTTTTGATAAAAATAAATATTATTCTTCCTATGAAAATAACATAAAGTCATTACAACCTTATGTTATTCATTCTTTATATTATAAATCCTGTTCATAAGGTTATGAATGCCATGTGGTCAAATCCTTATGAATAGTAAATAATTTCTTTATTCGATTCTATATAGTTTCAACAAAATGAAACCATAGATTAGCAGATTGAAACACTACTACTAACAAAAACAGAAAAGTTGTGATTTCTTTCAATGACATTACTTTCTTATTTCGTTGCAAATTGTTTCATAAAGAACTCAGTAAATGCAGCCAATTCATTTTCTTGTGATACATATACATAAAGTGATTCATCATCAAGCCAATCATACGCATTGATACCAATATATTCTTTTTTATCTGGATAAATAATAAAGGCATCCGTAGGATATTTATTTCGATAAGCTTTATGTATCTTGCTACGATGGTAATATGTTGGATCACCACAACCAGAAAGATTAGGTACTGCTGGCACAACAACGATTGTTTGTGTATCGGCATTCCAACCGATAATTAAATTTCCAATTTTTGTCTTACTCCCATGAACAAAGCCATAATTAAAACGTCCAACATCTTCTGTATAGCCAAAGATTAGTTGATAATTATCACCATCCTCTACGACTTGATTAAACAACACTCGCATTTTCTTAGCATTGGCATTGCTTTTATCCATATCAACCTCAGGTCCTTTAAATAATTTCGTAAAAATTCCCATATTTTTTCCCTCCTTCACTTCCTTCGAATAATACTATGAGAATAACTTTATTTGTTTTTATCTTTAGCAATTGGATATTCTGCTTTTAATTTTTCCAAAGCATTGACAAGAGCATCCATTTGAAAATCCACCGTTTCATCAACTGCTTCAGGAATAAAGAGTGGAAGTTGATTAGGAATAGCTTTGCGAATAACCATTAAGGATAAACTTAAATTGATAAATAGATTAACATTTGTTTTTTCCGCTTGAACTCCAAAACCTTCCAAAATTGACTTGAACAATAACTGTTGTTTTTTACGAAAAATGGCATAATTTTCTGATGATAGACGTTTAAACAAAAGCTGCTGTTCTTCAATTGTAAGTATCGCAATACCATTTCTCTCCCCGTAACAACAGGAAAAAAGAAACTTCTTTACAGCACTTCTCCAATCTAAGAAAGGATCATTCATAAGTTCATGCACATAACGAATGATTTTTGGTTGTTGAAAATAAAGGGCTTCAACAATCAAATCTTCCTTTGTTGAAAAAAAGTCATAAAAGAAAGTACGTGATATACCAACGCTTTTGTAAACCTGTTCAACTGTTGTATGCTGAATTCCTTGTTTTGCCATTAAATCCAAACCAACCGTAATCAGCTGTATTCGTATATGCTCTCGTTCTTCCTCTGAATAAGCTACCTTCGGCATTTCATCACTTCCTATCAAAAATAAAAACAAATTTATAAATTTGTCTTTATTTTAACATGCATAAAAAGGAAAAACAATCATGTAAGAATTCCTTTTAAAATTATTTAAATTTTGCTTTCTCATGCTTCTCAAAAAACACACCTAAAATTTACCTATTATTCATATAAAAATGGAAACAAAAAAAGACCGTATGACAAAAACTATTCAAAGAATAGTTTAATCAACGGCCTAAGATGAAAGATACCATCTAGATTAGTAATTAACCAATGATTTTTTGTGCACGTAATACTTCTTCGATTGCAGCGATTGCTGAATCTTCATCATCACCATTACAAGTAATAGTAATTTCTGATTGAGTAGGAATTCCTAAAGACATTACTCCCATGATAGATTTCATGTTTACTTCACGTCCTTTGAAAGACACGTTTACTTCACTTTTGAATTTGCTTGCAGCGTTAACAGCAACAGTTGCTGGACGTGCATGTAATCCAACTGGATCAATTACAGATACAGTAATTTGTTTCATTTTATATTCCTCCTAATTAAACTTTTTTACATATACTATTTTAAACCATTTCCATATCTCTTACAATCTTTTTTTAAGGAAATACACATATATTTTTACATCTATTTCATATTTTCTACAAAATCATCAATATTATATACCTGAATACCTTCATTTTTACACATTTTTACAAATATTCCATCTCCATCAATTAGTTTTTTAGAAAATGTTCCATCATAAATTTTACCACATCCACAACTAGGGCTTCTTGGCTGCACTAATACAATTCCTATTTTTTCCTTTAAAATGCGTTTTAATTCTTTCTTCGCACCTCGATAAAATTCCTCTGTAACATCTTGTCCTTTCGTATTTAAAACTTTCTGTTCAAAAATTTCACTACAAGCTCTAGGAATTGGTAATCCACCTGCAACTTCTGGACAAATCGTTATATAATCTTTATCTTTTAAAAACGATAATAGTTGCTCATTTCGATTGTTTTTTCCATTATATTTGCAATTGACACCAACTAAACATGCACTAACTGCATACTTCATTTCTTTCACCTTCTACTCCACGACTTTATAGAATACAATTTGTTGTAGATTACTTACATCATAATCCACCTGATATCCATCTTCGCAAAATTCGTACAACTGATCTAATCTTTGTATCCTATGTTTAACTACAAATCGAATCATTTTTCCTCGTGCCATTTTCGAAGCTGTGGCTTCTATTTTACGTTTCCCTTTTTTTTCTACTTGAAATATAATATCAATAAATTGTTCATTATGAATATGATTTCGTATTACTTTATCATATTCTTTACTCGCAAGATTTATAATATATGGATATTCATGATTTTGTAATTCTTTTTGAATTTCTTTTGAAATTTCTTGTTCCCAATACGCATACAAGTCTTTATATCCTGCAACTTGAATTTTCGTTTGCATCTCTAATCGATATGGATAAATACTATCCAATGGCTTTACAACCCCATATAATCCACTTAGTATTCTTACATGTTCTGATGCATACTGAAAATCTGTATCATCCCATTTTGAAATATCCATGTATTTAAATTGTAATCCATCATAAGTTTCAATTGCACGAGTTCCAAATTGATCAAATGCAATCGATGCGAATTGCTCCTTTACTCGTATTGCTAATGGTTCTTTGATTTTCATTAAACTTTGTAATTGTTCTTGACTATATTGTTGAAGAATATTTACAATTTGTTTTGTTTTTTCAAGAAATATAGGAACTTGCTCTGCTTGTATTTTTCCATCCTGTTTCATTGTTTTTGTAGGCGATATAATATATAACATTTTACTTCCTCTTAAATGAATAAATTATTATGCTATTTTTTTCATTTCTTTCTTTTGATCATATTTTTTTAAGTTTATTCTTCGATAAGTTTCTTCACGAATCAGTGCATATAAAATGGAGAATACTGGTAATCCTAAAATCATTCCTTTAAATCCAAACAATCCTCCTCCAATACTAATTGCAAACAATACCCATAGTCCAGATAATCCAACCGTATTTCCTACCACTTTTGGATAAATCAAATTGGATTCAATTTGTTGCAATGCTATCCCAAAAATAACGAAAAATACTCCTTGTATTGGATTTACAAACATTACCAACAATGCACTAACACCAACTCCAAAAATAGCACCAAAAATTGGAATAAAATTCGTACATCCAATAATGATACTTACAATTGGAGCATATGGAAAACGAAAGATTTTACATCCAATAAAGCATAATACTCCAATAATAATAGCTTCCATCACTTGACCTGAAACAAAATTTGTAAACGTTTCATTTGCCAATCTTCCTATTTTCAATACATATTCATAACCTTTTTTGGGTAAGAAAGCATATAAAATTGTTTTTAATTGTCTTTGTAATCGTTTTTTCGATACAGTTAAATATACTGCAATAACAATTGCCATAAAGAAATTTGCTATTCCACTCGCAAATCCACTCGCCATAGACACAATTTGGGGTAATCCATTTTTCACAATCGTCATCAATGTTTCTTCTATTTGCCCTGCATACTTTTCAATAGAATGTAGTACTTCAATAGATACTTGCTGGTGTTCCATCATCTCATTCATCCAGTCTTGAAAAGAATCAAGATATCCTGGAAAAGCATTTGCCAATGATACAACACTATCCACAACTTGTGGTACAACAATCGATATAATAAAAGTAATCATCCCTATAATTAATATAAAAGACAATAGTGCCGCTAATGGCTGCTTCCACTTTCCTACTGAATCCGGTAATTTCTTTAAAAAATATTGAAGTGGTAAATGAAATAAGAATGCCATTACTATTCCGTAAATAAACGGTTTTAATAAATCAAGGATAACTCGAATACATTCTGTCACTTGATTCATATGTAAAATAATCCATATTAGACCAATTGTATATGCGATTATAAACAAAACCTGTTTCATCGTTATGTGTTCCAATGAATAATTCTTTTGTTTCATTACTTCATTCACCTATCCCTCTCTTAATTCAAAAAGCATATCACGCAATTGCGCTGCCCTTTCAAAATCTAATGCTTTTGCTGCTTCTTTCATTTCTTGTTCAATGTTTGTAATTAATTTTTCTTTATCTTTCTTTGTCACTTTCTTTTTCTTATCCATGAACTTCGCAGCCATTTCTTGTGTTTCTTTACTACGAACTGCTTCATGTACCGGTTTTATAATTGTTTTTGGTGTAATTCCATGTTCTTTATTATATGCTATTTGAATCATTCGTCTACGCTTTGTTTCATCCAATGCTTTTTGCATACTCTTCGTAATTGTATCTGCATACATAATCACATGTCCATTTGCATTACGTGCAGCACGACCAATAATCTGAATTAAACTTCTCTCACTTCGTAAGAATCCTTCTTTGTCTGCATCTAAAATAGTAATTAAAGATACTTCAGGAATATCCAATCCTTCCCTTAACAAGTTAATACCAATTAATACATCATACTTTCCTAAACGTAAATCTCGAATAATCTCCGTTCGTTCAATTGTTTTTACTTCATGGTGCAACCAAGCAACTTTAAAATCCATTTCTTTTAAATAACTTGATAAATCTTCTGCCATACGAACAGTCAATGTTGTTATAAGTGTGCGCTCATTTCGTTTTATTCGCTCTCTTATTTCATCCACAAGATCATCAATTTGTCCATGTGTAGGTCTTACCTCTACCTCTGGGTCTAATAACCCTGTCGGTCGAATAATTTGTTCAATTACTTCTCCATGTACTTTTTCCATCTCATAGTCTCCTGGAGTTGCAGAAATAAATATGGATTGATGATACATCTTTTCAAATTCTTCAAAACGTAATGGTCTATTATCTAATGCACTTGGCAAGCGGAATCCATAATTTACAAGTGTTTCTTTACGAGCCCGATCCCCATTATACATACCACGAATCTGTGGTAAAGAAACGTGACTTTCATCAATCACTAATAAAAAATCTTCTGGAAAATAATCAAATAAAGTATATGGTGTTTCTCCAGGTTTTCGTCCATCAATATGTCGAGAATAATTTTCGATTCCTGGACAGACTCCAAATTCTCTTAAAGCTTCCATGTCATAGCGTGTTCTTTGTTCCAATCGTTGCTTTTCTAATAATTTCCCTTCATCATCTAATTCTTTTAAACGATCTTCCAATTCTTCTCCAATCGTATCGGCTGCATGATTAATAATATCTTGTTTTGTCGCATAACCACTTGCTGGAGAAACAACATATACGGTATATGCATTTTGAATTTTCCCTGTTAACGGATCTACCTCACAAATACGCTCAATTTCATCATCAAACATTTCAACGCGCAATAAAAATGAATCTGTATGTCCTAGTGCAATCTCAATAACATCACCACGAACCCGAAACGTTCCTCGTTTTAAATCGATATCATTTCTTTGATACTGTAAAGATACAAGTTTTTGTATGAATTCGTTACGTTCAATAATATCTCCAACATGTATTGTAAAAAACATATCACGATAATGATTTGGATTACTTGCACCATAAATACACGCAACAGATGCAATAATAATTGTATCTCTTCTTTCTAATACTGAATTTACAGCAGCCATTCGTAACATATCTAACTCCATATTTGTCTGTGTATTTTTATCAATATAAGTATCGGAGCTAGGGATATATGCTTCTGGCTGATAATAGTCAAAATAAGAGACAAAATACTCCACCCTATTATGTGGAAAAAACTCTTTAAATTCCGAATATAGTTGTCCTGCTAATGTTTTATTATGAGCAAATACAAGCGTTGGTTTATTCACTTGCGCGATTACATTAGAAATCGTAAATGTTTTTCCAGTTCCTGTTGCACCTAATAATACTTGATCTCTTTTTCCGTCTTTAATCCCTTGTACTAATTGTTTAATTGCTTCAGGTTGATCACCTTGTGGTTGATAATTTGATACTAAATCGAATAATTTCTCTTTTTTTTCCATATATTACCCTCGTTTTTCTTAATACAATAACTACTTCATTCCAATATTTTATCATACCTATTTATTGTTCGATTATAGCAAAAAGACTAAAAAATGTATAGAGATACACCAAATTGTTCAATAATTAAATTCATACGACATATTCAATTTACAATAGTGTATATAGAATTCAATAAATGTTTTTAAACAAATATCGAATACTTCACTTGATTTAACACTTCATCATAATAGATCCATCCTATAGCTTATAAAAAAAGGAAATCAAATCGATTTCTATTTATTCAATCTCAATAATTTCCTGTTCCAATTTCATATTCTTTTTTAACATATATTGTATCACTGGTAACTGATACTGTTGATTCAATAGATTTAATTTATGAATATCTTGCTTTGTTAATGGTTTTGTATATTCTTGATATTCTTTTAACGTTTCTACATCCATTTTATAGGTATGGAAAGGCATCTTTGTTTTGTTAATTAAATCAAAATAAATATAAAATCCGCCAGCATCAATATCTCCAAAATGATCATACACTACCGAATCCTTTAAAAAATCATATAATTGTAATAAGAACTTACGCTCTTGACTATTATGGTATCCCCCTAAATATATTACTAAAGTATCTTTGGGTTCTACACTATAATAAGAAGTTAAGTTCTCAACCGTCATGACTCTTTTATTACGAACATTTAAAATTTCTAAAGATTCTAAATGTTTTTTTGTAAACACAAACTCATAATCCACTTTTTTTAAATCAATTCGTTGATCATGAATTTTAAGCTCCATATCCCCTTTTATATGAATACAAGTTGGATTTTTTAAAATATTAAAGCACTCTAACATTTGATTTTCATTTTCAATAAAAGGATTATAGAAATCTTGTACAACGTGAAGGATTCGTGTTTTATATACATCAAATTTTTTCGTATCGTGTAGTACAGATTGAGAAAACTTTCGTAACATAACCTCATTTTTTTGATTATATAAATGCTCCAAAATATCAACAATATCTTTCACTTCATGAAAATCTAATGTATTTAGATACTTGTTAACAGATTCATAATTTTTTACTTTATCAATTAAATAAGCAAGAAAATCATTCACAAAATCAATACTATTTATGCTTTGTACTTCATTGATAAATTGTCTTCTACTGTCTTTTTCAGGTATTCGATGTAATTCTTTATATATTTTTTCTAAACTATCTTCCTCTATATTTAATATAATCTTTCGTTTTCGGTATTCAAATGGATTGCCTGCTTTAATTATTTTTTCATGTAATAAATCTTCTACTACTTTTTCTATTTCGTTTGTTTCATTAAAACATTCGCTATTTCCATATTCTTTGTAATTTTTATTAAGATTTAAAGTACATGTTGGACTTTTTTTTGACTTTCCTTTATAAAACTTTGTATCCTCATATGTTTTAATGAACCAAGATAAAATATCTTCTCTATAGTTCTTCATCCTTTACAACCTCCACAAAGGTTTGGTTATCTTGTTTAATTACTAATAGTCTTGTATTTACATATGGAATAATCGTACTAGCTCGTGATGGTGGTACTGCAATAAAGGTTTGGATATCTCTTTCATTATAAAATTTAATCATTTCTTGAATTCGATACTCATCCATATTATTAAATGCTTCATCAAAAATAACGACGCATCCAAAATCTTCATCTTCGTTTCTATTTTGAATAATTTGTTCAAAACTTGCTGCCATAATAACATAGAATGGTGTCTGTGTTTCTCCACCTGATTTCTCTCTATTTACTTTTGAAAAATAAGCATATGATCCATCTTCATATTTAATCTTTATATCATAATCTAAATAGTTACGATAATCTGTATATTCCATTAACGTTTGTTCGGTTTCTTTATCATTTTCAACAGATGCTAATTTAGCAAATAATTCATCCATGATTCTTCTTTGACTATCATCTAATGTCTCTGAGAATAAATTATTCGCCATATATTCTTTTCCTGTTTCAATAATGTCATAATAATCTTTAAAATTCTCTTTCTTTGTTGCAGTTACACAAAACTCATAAGTTTCCCCATTAAAGTCACGTTTTGCTAAACCTTTATTTAATGTTTTAATATTTTCTTTCGCATCATGTATTTTTTCAGATAAACCGGATATAAAAGACTCTTTAAAGGATTCTTCACATTTTAATTTTGCCTGTCTTGTCATTTCTGTTTTATCTACAATATCCATATCACGTAATTGATAATAACGTTTTTCATAATCATGCATGGCATCTATAGATAG
>JARHZK010000020.1 GCA_029258245.1 Longicatena sp.
TCATACGGTTACCTCTATTATCTATACTTTTTTATTATATCATATAACGTAATTTTTCCTTTATAGAATGAATCAATTCTATAAAAAAGATGATGATAACACCATCTTTTACATAAACTTTTCAATGATTCCCATAATAAAAATAAAAATAATTATTATTGGAAGAATATAACTTACATAAAAACGCATTCTTTGAGGAAATTTAATCCCTTCTCCAGTATTTGCTTCTTGTATAAATTGTTTCCATCCCCATCCCATATTTCTTGTACAAAAAAACAAAAACACTAAAGATCCTAGAGGCATAATCACATTTGACACTACAAAATCTAATAGATCAAGAATTGCACTACCTTCTCCGAATGGTTGAATCCCTTTTAATATGCTAAATCCAATTGCACATGGAATACTACCTATAATTAAAATAAAAACATTGATAATCACGCTTTTCTTTCTTGTCCAACCAAATAAATCAATAGAAAATGAAACAATATTTTCGAATACTGCAATAATTGTTGATAATGCTGCAAAATTCATAAATACAAAAAATAAAGTTCCCCATAATTGTCCATTCTCCATAACATTAAAAATATTAGGCAATGTAACAAAGACAAGACCTGGTCCACTTCCAGCATCCACTCCAAATGACATACATGCAGGAAAGATGATAAGTCCTGCCATAATCGCAACAAATGTATCCAATGCCATCACGCGTATTCCTTCTCCAGTTAACGAATGTTTTTTATCGATATAACTACCAAAAATAGCCATTCCTCCCATTCCTATACTTAGAGTAAAGAAAGCTTGACCCATAGCTGCATAAATTGCATTAAAAATTCCATTATCAATTAATTTTTGAAAATCAGGAATCAAATAAAAACGCACGCCATCCATCGCATTTGGTAAAGTTAAAGATTTAAAAACTAATAAACCCATAACCCCTAGTAGCAATGCCATCATAATTTTAGTAATTTTTTCTACGCCTTTTTGTAACCCTAATGCACATATAAGACAACCAACAACTACTACAATACTCATCCAGAATACAGATTCAATAGCACTTCCTTGTAATGTTGTAAAGGTATTTTCTACTCCACGAATATCTAATCCTTTAAATTGCCCTGTAGCCATTTTTACAAAATATGCTAACATCCATCCAGAAATTGTAGTATAAAACATAACTAACAAATAATTACCTAACATTGCAACATAAGAAAATATATGCCATCTATGATTTGGTTTTTCTAAAAGATGAAAACTTTTCGCAACGCTTTTACCAGATCCTCTACCTACAGAATATTCCATGACTATGATTGGTAATCCTAATAAAATTAGAAAAAATAAATATACTAAAACAAATGCTCCACCACCATATTTTCCTACAACATATGGAAATCTCCAGATATTCCCTAATCCAATTGCACATCCTGCCGATAACAATATAAACCCTAAACGAGAGGAAAGTTTTTCTCTATTATGTCCCATAAAATAACTCCTTAATATTGATTCAATAATGTGTATATGGTATCAAACATACATTCCAATGTCAAACAAAATGGAACCCTTTTCTATAATCCATGCAAAAGAGGTATATACGTGCGAATTATCTTACATTTTTAACAAAAAAAAGGTATTCACTAATGAATAGCAAACGCCTTCTTAATTTTATTTCCATAAATCTTCTGGATATAATCCTTGATCTTTTAATGCTTTGATTCCTGCTTTTACTCCTGGCTTGTCTTCTTGATAAGTAACTCCAAACCATTTTTCATTACTACTTAACAATTTTACATTTACATTTCCTTCTTTAATTAACGCATCTGTAACTACTGGTATTAAGAATTCTGATTTCATCGGATTTTCAGGAACACTTTCTGTTAAAAATTCATCAAATTTTGTCTCTATTTTTTCCACATAGTCTGGGAAAAATCCCCACATATTCATAGAAACTAAGGATTTAGCATCTACATCCATCCATTGATCATTTTCATAATATTGAACACCACAATCGTGTTTTTCAATTTTTGCACATTCTTTTACTTCCGTTAGGCATCCATTTTTTGATTGACATACCCCACGAGTTACACTTCCATGATCTGTCAATGTATTTTCTAAGATATAACCAATCAAACAATAATCTTTATTTTCTTCATTTGTTAAATAATCATGTAAAATTTTATAGGATTCTCTTCCATAAAAATCATCCGCATTAATAATTGCGAATGGTTCTTTAATAACATCTTTACAACATAACAATGCATGTCCTGTTCCCCAAGGTTTTGTTCTTCCTTCTGGAACTTTGAATCCTTCAGGTAAAATAGAATCAATTCCTTGGAATACATATTCTACCTCTATTTTTTTTGCAATTTTATCTCCAATTAGTTCTTTAAAATCTTTTTCCATTTCTTTTTTTATAATAAACACAATTTTATCAAATCCTGCTTGAATAGCATCATATGCTGAAAACTCTAAAATTGCTTCCCCATTTGGTCCTAATGGATCCATTTGTTTTAATCCACCATAGCGACTTCCCATACCTGCTGCTAATACTACTAATGTTGTTTTCAATTCTATCACCTCATATTAAATTAATGCATGTATTATAGCACATAAATATAATAAAAGGAATGTATTTCACATTCCTTATTCTCGAATTGTTTTAATTTTAAAAATAAAATAATAATATTTAAAAAAGATTAAACAAAAAATAAATATACGTAAATGCATGCTTTTCATAAAATATGCAGCCAATAACAACATACTACTCGCAATTGATAAAATGCATATTTTAGACTTCAATGTCATACTTCTACTTTTTACAAAACTTTCCATATGTTTCTTATACATTTTCGTATTTACTAGCCATTGATGAAATCGTTTTGAACTTTTCGCAAAACAAACCGTAGCAAGCAATAAGAATGGTGTTGTAGGTAGCACTGGTAACATGACTCCAATCGCTCCTAAAATAGTCGCTATAATCCCTACTACTATCAATATGTATTTCACTAGCATCTAAGTTCTCCTTTTATTCTTAATCGTATTCATCATATGTCGAATTGCCATGGTAGGATTATAAAATAACATTCTCGGTCCACTAAAACGCATTACTTCACGTATTTTATCACGTTGTTCTTTTCCATAACAATGTACTTTGCAACTACTACAAAATGTTTTTGTTTCCATAAATGGACACACATCAATCCTTTTACAAGCATATTCGTACAATTCTTGACATTCCTTACACATACCTTTTTTATATTTATGTTTCTTTTTACAATATACAGTAATCATAAATCGTATGGTATCTTTTTCTTGATTTCTTTTTTCATTTAACTGCATCTTACATTCTCCATTTTAATAGTAGAATCTGCAATTTTTAATGTACTAGGACGATGTGAAACTAAAATAATTGTTTTATCTTTTTGTTCTTTTAAATTTTTCAAAATTTCTGCTTCGTTTAATGCATCTAAATTGCTCGTTGGTTCATCTAATAAGATACAATCTGCTTTATGTAAAAAAGCTCTTGCTAAAGCTAAACGTTGTCTTTCCCCACCAGATAAGGATTCTCCTAATTCTTCAACTTTCGTATCATAACCATTTGGTAATGTCATAATAAAATCATGAATATTTGCTTGTTTACATGCATTTTCCACTTCTTCCTTTGTCGCATCTAATTTTGCGATTAATAAATTATTTAAGATAGAATCATGAAATAATACAGTATCCTGTGTTACATAACTTTGCATATCACGTAGATTTTTAGTATTAATATCATCAATTTCCGTATTTTTAATACAAATAGTTCCTTGATCCACATTCCAAAAGCGCATTAACAATTTTAATAATGTTGATTTTCCAGAACCACTTTTCCCTAAAATTCCAGTAATTTTTCCTTTTTCAAAAATTGTTGAAAAATTCTTTAGAATTACTTCTTCATCATAAGCAAAATCTACATTCTGTACTTGAATATCATCAAATGAAATATCTTTATTTCCAACAACTTCAGATACCATTTCTTTTTCATCTAATAATCCTAAAACACGTCTAGCTGCTGCCATAGTAACTAATAAATTATTTGATAAGTTGCTTAATGCCATTACTGGTCCAAAACTAGATACCATTAATACACTCGCCATAAATGCCGTAGTAAAGCTAATTTTCCCTTGTATCAATAAGATTCCTGCAACAATTACCATGATTAATGAAAAACCCATAATTGCCATATTTGATAAAGCTCCACTCGTTCCTTCAATACTCTTTAATTTCTTTTGACGAACATTTAATGTTTCGCTTCTTTGTTGCATTCCATCAAGTCTTTGCTTTCCTAAATTATATTGTAGTACTTCTTGCATCCCACGTAATGATTCTAATGTATAATTGCTTAACTCTCCAAATTCTTGTCGAGATTGTTTTCCATCTTCTTTTCCTAGTTTCGTAATATTAGAAGGAATCACAATACCTAAATAAACATAAGCAATGAATGCAATCAACGCAAAAATTGGATGCAAGTTAAAGAACATACATAGTAAAATGATACAAGTAATAATCGCAATTATAATTGGAGAAATCGTATGTGCATAAAATACTTCTAAAGCTTCGATATCACTTGTAATTAAAAAGATTAAATTTCCTTTATCTTTTCCTTCTAATTTTGCAGGACACAAGCGACGTAATACTTTAAACACTTTATCACGAATAATTGCTAATAACTTAAAAGCTATAAAATGATTACATGCTTGTTCACCATAATGAAGAATTCCTCTTAAAACAGCAAATACAATCATCGCAATAAAGAAAACATGTACAGGAAAATCCTTATATCCCATAGCAACATGAGAAATCAAAATAGCTGCAGAATAAGGAATAAAAATAGCACATAAGAATCCTAGAACTCCTAATGTAATCGCTAATAACATATACCCTGCTAAAGGTTTTACAAGAATGCTCATGCGTAACATCAATTTAAAATTACTATCTTTTTTCATTATGCTTCCTCCTTGTAAAATGCTTCTAAATCTGCTTGTCTATGGTACATATCTGCATAAATTCCATGTTGCATCATCAATTCATCATGTGTTCCATAAGAATCACATCTTCCTTGATTCATAACATAAATACAATCACTTTCTGTTACTGTACTTAATCGATGACTAATCATGATAATTGTTTTCTTTTTCGCCATATCTTTAATCACATCTAAAATTGCATCTTCACTATCCATGTCAATATTACTTGTAGCTTCATCGAAAATATAAACTTCTTTATCCGCCAATAATGCTCTTGCCATTGCAAGTCTTTGACGTTGACCACCAGATAAATTTGTACCATTTTCTTCGATGACCATATCCAATCCGCCATTTTCTCTAATAAAATCAGCTAATTTTACTTGTTGTAATGCATACCACATATCTTGTTCACTAAGACCATCTTTCGCAATCACTAGATTATCTTTTACACTACCTTTAAAAATAGTTGCCTTATGCGTAATATACATCACTCGACTATAGAACGAACTATCATCTAAATGCATTCGATCAATATCTTGAATCAATAGCTTTCCTTTATATCCTTTCGCAAGTCCTACAATCAATTTTGCAATTGTACTTTTTCCAGAACCACTTTCTCCTACAATGCTAATGAATTTATGACTTGGAATTTCCATTTGAATATTATGTAATACTTCACGTTCTCCATCATAAGAATAAGATAAATTTGAAATTTTAATAGCACATTCTTTATCACTAAATACTTCTTTTTCTACTTCTTCTTGTGGAAGATCTAACAAATTGAATATTTTATTACTTGCCGCAATACCATTCATTGCGATATGAAAAAATGAACCTAATAAACGTAATGGTATAAAAAATTCACTCGATAATAACACAATACAAATAACGCTAAATAATGATACATTTCCATGAACAAATCCCATAACTGCTACAATACTGCCAATTGCTGCACCACCATATGCGACAATATCCATCACACTTACACTATTCAACTGCATCGTTAAAACTTTCATTGTTATACGACGAAAGTTTTCTGCTTCCTTATTCATTTCTTCATTCTTAAATTCATCTGCTTGATAAATTTTCAATGTCGTTAATCCTTGAAGATTTTCTAAAAAACTATCTCCTAAAGTTGCATAGCTTGTCCAATATTTTGATAATAATTTCTTTGCAAATTTTTGAACTGCAACGATAGATAATGGAATTAAGGGCACACAAACCAATAATACAACTGCACTTTTCCAATCCATCCATACTAGAATCAAAAATAATGTTACAGGTGCCAACATACTATAAAAAAACTGAGGTAAATAACGACCAAAATACGTTTCTAATTGATCCACACCTTCTACACTTAATTGTACCAATTCACTTGTAGCAATATGTTGTGTATAACTATTTTTCATTTCTAATAACTTTTCATATATGCGTTTTCGTAAATGATTTTTCACATCACGACTTGCCAAATAGGAATATGTACTGGCTTTCTTAGTTACGAAAATGCGAACTACGATCATCGCAACAACTACCATAACTCCAATATATAAGTCTTTAATCACTAATGTTTTTTCAAACATAGCGGTAAATAAATAAGCAAACGTAAAGACCATAGCAACATTACTTAACATACCAATCCATTGCATGATAACTTGTTTCCAAATAAATACCTTTGCTTCGGGCATTTCTTTTAATAATCTTTTATCTATCATAAACCCTCCATTGTTAGTTCTATATAACTATCCATGAATGAAAGTTTACCACGTATAACATCATCAGTCAATTCTTTTAAATTAATATTACATTTTTATTTTAATAAATAAAAAAATTATAAATATTTTTTCGATACCTATTTTTAATATAATAAAAAGTAGACTTTATTAAAATAATTTTCGTCCACTTTTTTCTTATTTTATCTTATCTTTTTACAATTGAATAATATAGTTTCGATGTTAATTTATATACGATACTATAAACAATTCCAAATACTACAATACATAAAATTAAACATCCTAAAAATAATTTTGTATTTGTAAATTGCATGATTTTTAATAATCTTGAAATAATTGGAAATGCAAATAACGTATGTATAGATGCAACGATTAATGGCATAAAGAATACAAGTAAGATTTGTGAATTTATACTTTTCTTTACACTACTTTGATCCATACCAACTTTTTGCATGATTTCATAACGTTCTTTATCTTCGAATCCTTCACTGATTTGTTTATAATACATAATCAAAATAGCTGCAATCATAAATAATATACTTAAAAAGATTCCTAAAAACAAGATACCTCCATTCAATGCAATATAACCTCGATAGGAATCACATCTTGCTTCAATTGAATAGTTTCCTTCTTTGCATAATATATTAAACAATTTCAAATTCTCGGCATCCTTATACGGCGTATTAAATGATAGAAAACGAACTTTTTCTGAAGCATATTCCTTATATATTTCCTTCTGTTTTTGATAAAAATAATCTAAAACTTCATCATCTTTTACAACTATAAAAACCGTATTTACCATATACGATTCAACATTTCCATTTTCAACAAAAGTATCTAATACATCTTTCACTTTCCACGTTTGATCAAACAACTGCAATTCTTTTTCATTAAATTCCTTTCGATTACTATATACTAAAACTTCCTGATTTTCTAATTGCACATTTTTATTCATATTCTTATTATAATCTTCTTGCGTCATCACAAATAAATTAACAATATCTTCAAATTTCATACCAGATTTATTTGGATGTTCAACAATGAATTGATTTTGTTTTTGTATTGCTGAAAACTGTACGTATGTATATTGAATTTTATCTTGTACGTCCACATGATTTTTATTAAGATCTTCTTGAACTTCTTGATCAATCATTTCCTGTGTAATTTTATCTTTTTGATTGATAGATTCTTCAATCACGAATTCTCTTGGATATCGAAGATTTACACTATCCTCAATTCCTACCCATAAACTAAGCGTTGATGATATCGTTACTAATACCATTGTTGATAAAATACAAATATTCGCAAGTCCAACAGCATTTTGTTTCATACGATACATCATACCAGATATATTAATAAAATGATTTGTTTGGTAGTAAAACCTTTTATTCTTCTTTAACAGTTTTAATAATGCAATGCTTCCCGTTGTAAACAAAAAATAAGTTCCAATCATTACAAATATGACCGCAAGAAAAAACATATTAAGTGCTCCCATTGGATTTGTTGTAGTAATGGAAATATAATATCCAATACAAAGTAGTACAACACCAGCAATACTTAAAACCCATCTTGCTTTTGGCTCTTTTTCACCTAAATTTGAACTTTTTAATAAAGTAATTGGATTTGTTAAACGTATTGCAAATAACGATCGAATATAAATACATAACTGAATAAAAACAAATAATATAACAGTAATCTTAACTACTTTCCAAGATATATAAAATCCTAACGGTAATGACGCATTTAATAATTTTCCAATGATTAAATATAAAATTTTATCAAAAGAAATTCCAATAAAAATGCCTATACATAAACTACTGATTAAGGTAATTATAGATTCCCATGCAATTACAATCGCAATATGTTTTTTCTCCATACCTAAAATATTAAAAATACCAAATTCTTTTTTTCTACGCTTAATTAAAAAACTATTCGTATAAAATAAAAATATAAATGCAAAGATTCCAACAATATAACTTCCAAGTAATAACATTTCCTGAACTACTAAACCACCATTTAATTTTGTAAGTTCTGGATTTAAAGAAAGAGATAATATCATATAAAACATCATAGTAGAAACAATGCATGTTAATAAATATGGGAAATATGTCTTTGCATTCTTCTTTAAATTTGTAAATGCAAGTTTCAAATAAAAAGTCTTATTCATTTCGCATACCACCTGTTGCAAGAAGAGTTAAAGTATCGGATATACACTGATACATCTCTTCTTTTGTTTTATTTCCTTTATAGATTTGATGAAATATTTTACCATCTTTGATAAACATAACTCGTTTTGCATAGCTTGCAGCTTTTGTAGAATGGGTAACCATCAAAATCGTTTGTCCATTTTCATTTGCATTTTGAAAAACTTCTAATAAATCATCCGTTGATTTTGAATCTAATGCTCCTGTTGGTTCATCTGCTAATAATAACGAAGGATTTTGAATTAAAGCCCTTGCTACTGCACAACGTTGCTTTTGGCCTCCACTTACTTCATAAGGATATTTATTTAATAAATCATAGATACGCAATTGTTTTGTTAATGGAACAATACGTCTCTCCATTTCTTTTACACTTTTCTTCGACAATACCATCGGTAGTAAAATATTATCTTTTAATGAAAAAGTATCCAATAAATTAAATTCTTGAAATACAAACCCTAAATTTTCTCTTCGAAAAGCTGAAATATCTTTATCACTAATTTTTGTAATATTTTTTCCATTCAATAAAACTTCCCCTTTTGTAGGTTTATCAAGTGATGCTAAAATATTTAATAATGTTGATTTTCCAGATCCAGACTCTCCCATAATTGCTACATATTCACCGTCTTGAACCTCAAAAGATACATTTTTTAATGCTTCTACTTTTTGTAATCCAAATCTAGTTGTATAGATTTTTTGTATATTTTTTACTTCTAATATATTCATAACGTGTCCTCCTTGTTCAATAACAGTATAACGTTATAGATTTTCATCATCTATCGATGTAGCTTACATTTGCTTCTTCATCTGTACATTTTTGTAAGAAAAGACTACTCTACTTTTAAATCATAATGATCCAAATATAAAATAGCCTTCGTTCCTACATTTTTTTGTGACTGTATTTCCAATTTATGAGATAAATTATCCGCAATCCTTTTACATAAATATAACCCTATACCAGATGCTTTTTTATCATAACGTCCATTAAATCCAGTATATCCTTTTTCAAAAATACGAGGTAAATCTTCTTGTTCAATCCCAATTCCAGTATCTTCGATTATAAGTATATCCTTATCTTTCATATAGATAGAAATCTTTCCTTGTTCTGTGTATTTTAATGCATTGGATAGAAGTTGTTCAATAATGAATGTTAACCATTTTTCATCTGTTAAAATGATTTCATTACATCCTTGATATTCTAATTTTATTTTCTTTCGTATAAACTCATTGGAAAATTTTCGAATCGCTTCACGTAGAATTGCATCAAGAGGATATTTTTTTATTTGATAATCTTGATCCATCCTTAAATATGTCAACACCATATCCGCATATTGTTCAATACGAAATAACTCTGATTTGATCAGTCGTTTATCAACATCTTCTTGCGTATCTATTAATAGTTTTATAGCTGCTATTGGAAGTTTCATTTGATGAACCCATAAAGAATAATAATCATCCATTTCTCTTTTGGTATTTTCTAATTCATTTTTTTGAAATTGTAATTCTTGAGAATAAGAATTTAAAATTTTTCTATAATCTTCCTCAATCATATTTTCTTCTTTCATAGAACATTCATAATACCATGGTTCTTGTATCATATTTGATAATTCTTTATGCTTATAATAATACTTTTTAAAATCAAATAAACATACAATTCCAATAAATAATAAAGTTAAATACATAGAATATACAACGATTTCAACGGATACATGATAAAGTGAAAACATAACATATAAAATAATATAACAAAAAATTCCTACTACTATTAATTTCAAATGATCTTTTATATATTGTATTATCATCTTTATCATATATAATAACCAATTCCTTTTCGTGTATTAATAAAGTCACTAATTCCAATACTTTCTAATTTTTTCCTTAATCGATTCACATTCACTGATAACGTATTTTCATCAATATAAGAATCTGTTTGCCATAAATAATCCATTAATTCATCTCTTTTTACAATCGTTCCTTTATGTTCCATTAACAATTTTAATATTTTCATTTCATTTTTCGTTAATTCTAATTTTTGATCTTGATACATCACCAAACATGCAGCAGGTTGAAAACGAATTCCATTATACTCTAATATATGTATTTGATTATTAAACTCATAGGTTCTTCGAAAAATAGCCTGTAATTTTGCTAATAGAACGTTTAAATCAAATGGTTTACTAATAAAATCATCTGCACCTGCATTCATTGCCATAACTATATTCATATTATCATTAATCGAAGAAATAAATAAAATGGGAATGCTTGATATTTTACGTATTTCATCACACCAATAATATCCATTTTTATATGGCAATCCAATATCCAACAATACCAAATCTGGCCGTATATCTTTGAATTCTTGCATCACACTATGAAAATCCTGTGCACTATACACTTCATAATCCCATTGCTTCAAAAAATCTTGCAATATTTTCGCAATTGTTTGATCATCTTCAATTATCATAATTCGATACATATACTCACCACTTTCTTTTATATTTTAACTTAAAAATTCATTTAAAATACCAATCTTACAATTTTGTTATATTATTGTGTCATTTTCTTATACACAATTCCTAATCCGAGTGGAATAATTCCTGAAATACCAATTACAAATAAGGTTACATCACTACCGAATACATTTACCATAGTACCTGATAAAGCAGGTGTAATTAATAAAGAAACACCTACATAACATGCAGAGGCAATGGTTTGCCCACTGCTACGCAAATGAATAGGAGTTACATCATCTACTAACGTTTTACTTGTAATCATAATTAATGGATAAGTAATACATTGCATCATGGTAACAACAATCATCATTTCTGGAGTTTGTACTACTGCATAACAAATAAATCGTATAATATACATAAATGTCCCAAACATCATTAATTTATAATCCCCAAACTTTTTCATTAACCATGTTCCCGCAAAAAATAAAGGTAATTCTGTAAACGCTTGAATACTCCAACGAGCTCCTATCATACTTTCTTTTGCCCCTAATACCATCATCTTATCCACTGTTGTATAAATGTCTGCAGTTCCAATCACATTTACAAAAAAGAAAAGCGCAACTACAACAAGGTATTTTTTATTCAATACCAATGCTTTTAAATCTTGAATACAAAGATTATCTACTCTTTCCACTTTATGTGCATCTTCCATAAACATCGTTAATAAAATATTCAAAATAGATAATCCTGCAAATACATAACCTAAACTTTGATATCCATAAGTTTCTACGATACTTGCCGCAATTGGACTTCCAATCATCCACCCAATTGCTCCAAACGCACGAATTGGACCAAAATTATTTCGACATGTTTCACTTGTCTCTAATGTCCAACTATCTTGAATTGCCATACATGTACGAAACAAGCCTCCAACCAAAGACATAAAAATACAATGCATAAAGAAATTTTTATGTGTGATTTGATACATTCCTAATGCTGCACCTACAAATATAATTAAAAAGATATTAAAAAATCTTCGATTACTTTTATATTTATCACATAAATATCCAACAAACATTTGTGTAATAATCGTTACAATTGCCGTACTAGATAAAATAAAACCTCTTTCTACTACATCATATCCAATCGATTCTAAAAATGTTTGCATATATCCATAAGGAACAACAAACGAAAAATACGTAATAAAATAAAATACACATAACAATATAATATTCTTCTTTTCTTTCTGCATATTCTTTCCAACTTTCTATCCTTCTTATATAATTATAGTTTATTCCAATTTCTTTTACAAAAAAAAGAATGATTTCTCATTCCTTAACATCTAAAATATTTTTGTCAATAAAATAGAACCTACAATATATCCACATTCCCAAACGTTAAACCCGGTAGATATTTTAAAACTTGGATGCTTAAATACAACTCCAAAATCTCCTAAACGATATGATGGAACTTTACATCCCGCAGGAACTTCCTCTAAATGCAAATGTTGTGGCAATGCATCACCAAATAAATCTTGATTTCCATAAAGATTTTTTTGGTAATCTGGAATATCCACAAAATTTCCACATAATACAAATTCTACATTCATACGATGCATTTTCATTGGCAAATCACCCATATCATAAATCGTTTCTTCCACGTTCATTTTAAAAGGATTCACTCCTAATGTTTCAAAGAAGTCTCTTTGTTCCTCCGTTAAAAAAGAAATAAATTGTTCATTCAATTGCACATTCGATGCATAGTTATTTTTCTCATATAATTCTTTTGTCGCATCTAAATCAATATCTAATGTCCACTCATCAAAATTAAATATCATGCTTTATCTTCCTTTCATCATAATACCTTTATTATAGTACGAAATTGAAATAAATACTGTAAATTATTACAATAACTATTTAGAAAATTATCTAAATAGTTATTGTATTCTTGTTTTTATATGTTATACTATCATTGTATTTAGATAATTATCTAAATAGGTTAAGGAGAGTGAGATCATTGAGTTTTGCAACTACATTTAAAGCATTATCGGATCCTGTACGAAGAGATATATTAACCTTGTTAAAAAATGGTTCTTTATCCGCAGGAGAAATTGCAAGTCATTTTGAAATGACGAATGCAACGATTTCCTATCATTTAAATATCTTAAAAAAAGCAGATTTAATACATGAATCAAAATATAAAAATTTTATTTATTATGAATTAAATACATCTGTAATTGAAGATATTATGATATGGCTACAAGAATTAAAAGGAGATGACAATCATGATAAAACAATATAAAAAGGATATTATTTTAACAACATTAATCACTTTATTACCTATTTTCATAGGATGTATTTTATGGAATCAATTCCCTAATCAAATCGCAATTCACTTTGATTTTTCAGGAACACCTGATAACTTTGTAAATAAACCTATCGCAATTGCTGGATTACCTTTATTTATGGCAATCACTCATATATTTTGTATATTCGTTACGTTGCATGATCCAAAAAAACAAGATATCGGAACAAAAATGCTAAAAGTAGTATTTTGGATTATTCCTCTTCTTTCTAATATTGTTTCCTTATCAATTCTTTACTACGCATATAATCCTACATTCCGTACGACTTTTATCGTCTATCTTTCTATTGGTATATTATTTATTATTTTAGGTAATTACATGTCTAAAACGCATCAAAACTATACTGTTGGAATTAGAATACCTTGGACATTAAATAGTCGAGAAAACTGGAATAAAACACATCGTTTTGCATCAAAATTATGGATATTTTCTGGAATTATTCTAATGATAAATAGTATTTTAAATAACCCTTTCTTATTTATTACTGCTATCATTATTTCTGGTATTATTCCAATGATTTATTCTTTTATACTATATAAAAAAGGAATTTAAATTTACTTGACAAAATAACTTCTATTCCCTATACTTTTTAAATGGGAATGAAGTTCTCCCTTAGTTATACTAAAACCGCTTAAAAAGCTAATGACTTCTGCATATGTTTTGCAGGTTCACTAGCTTTTTTTTACTTATGGAGGAATGTTATGTTATTAAGTATATCATGTATTTTATTATTTGGAATGTTTATGGGATATCTCTGTAAAAAGATACATTTACCAAGTCTTACTGGGATGTTATTAACAGGTATTTTATTAGGACCTTGTATTCTAAATCTTATTGATCCATCTATCCTTCAAATATCTGCAGAATTAAGAAAAATTGCTTTAATTATCATTTTAACGAGAGCAGGACTTTCCTTAAACATTAAAGATTTAAAAAAAGTAGGCAGACCTGCCCTATTAATGTGTTTTGTTCCTGCTTGTTTTGAGATTCTTGGAATGATTTTATTTGCACCTAAAATTCTTAATATTTCTATATTAGATGCTGCTATTTTAGGAAGTGTTATTGCTGCTGTTTCTCCGGCTGTTATTGTCCCAAGCATGATTAAATTAATGGATGAAGGATATGGAACAAAGAAAAGTATTCCACAATTAATTTTAGCAGGTGCAAGTGTTGATGATGTCTTTGTCATTGTTTTATTTAGTGCATTTACTGGAATGGCACAAGGTTCCTCTATTTCCATTCAAAGTTTTATCAATATTCCAATATCTATTGTTCTTGGAGCAGTGACTGGTTTATTTATTGGTGCATTCTTATCTTCTTTCTTTAAGAAAGTCCATATTCGTGACACTTCAAAAGTCATCATCATTATGTGCGTTTCTTTCCTTTTCGTCGTATTTGAGGATACCTTTAAATGGATTCCTTTTGCATCTTTAATTGGTGTAATGTGTATAGGAGTTGCATTACAAAAATATAGAGGAGTAGTTGCAGTACGTTTATCATTGAAATTTAATAAACTATGGGTTGTTGCTGAAATTATTTTATTTGTATTGGTTGGTGCAAGTGTTGATATTGAATATGCATTCAACGCAGGTCTAAAAGCAATCCTATTATTGCTTCTTGTATTAATATTCCGTATGGTCGGTGTATTTATATGCTTACTACGTACTCAATTAAATATAAAAGAGCGTTTCTTTTGTATGATTGCCTATTGTCCAAAAGCAACTGTACAAGCTGCTATTGGTGGTGTTCCTTTAGCTATGGGGATTGCTTGTGGTAATACCGTATTAACAATTGCTGTCGTATCAATTCTTCTAACTGCTCCTTGTGGTGCATTCTTAATTGAGCACACGTATAAAAAACTTTTATCAATTAATAATGAATAACTATTATTTCCCTGGTAATATTACATAAATCATTTAAAATTTTTATGCTTATATTCCTCTCATTTCAAGTAAATGTTAAAAACCTCCTTACTGACAATTCGTAAGGAGGTTTTTATTCATTAAAACTTATAAATTTTTATAAAATTAGTCTGCCATTCTGCGACGCTTCATAGCAACAGTAACAGCTGCTTCAGCACCTAATAATACTGTCCATAATAATGCTGCATTTGTTGAAATTCCTGTATTAGGAGTTTCTCCATCCACTTTATCACTATTTGGTTTATTTTCAGGTGTAATTCCTGGTTTTACTTCCTGATTAGCTTCTGTTTTCTTAACTAATCCTGCAATTGCATTTTCAATTGCTTTTGTCATTGCATCCACTTTATCTTGATCTGTTACTCGTAAATTATATACAACTTTATTTAACGCATCTTTTAATACAAATACACTTCTGTTTGTATATAAACTTAAATCAATACCATTCGCTTTATCAATAACTTTATTTAATGCATCATAATTAGCAGGGCGAACTAAAATATTAGAATGTTTAATTGAGTAAGCATCCATTAAATGCATAATACGATTC
>JARHZK010000023.1 GCA_029258245.1 Longicatena sp.
AAAGCGAATACGTTTACTATTTCTCCACCACAGAAGGTCAATTACAAACAAATCGAACAAATTGAGTCCCTGTCCCATAATGGTCAAACAGATAAAATTATGCCAAAAATACTTTTGTCGAATGAAAATACCCAACACAAATAAAGCAAATAGAAACAAAACGAAATTCGATAAAAACACTACTAACAAATTGTTTTCTTTAAATTTTCCTTGATACCTAGCAATGCACTTGAGTCTATTTTGGACTTCATCTGGATAAGAAGAGTAGCTTTTTAGATTCTTGCTATCTGTCCCTGTTCCCCAATAGCATATTAAAAAAAATATAATGCATAAAATTATTGTTTCAATCGTTATAATCATTTTCTAACTCCTTATCAAAATAAACTTTTGAAATTATCAATTTTTTTCTCCGTTTTCGATCATTGTTAAGATGATTTGACTTCTTTATTAAATTTACTGTTTAATTCACCATAAATAAATCGTAGTCATATATATTCAATGGAATAAACCACCTTTTAGAAGTTAACACTTGCATAGTTAATTTTTTTATTTTAATCTAAATATCTCATACTAGTGTTATGCTTACTATTTTTAATATGATTGAATTTTTTCAACATATCCAAAGCAGATTTTAATACTTTATCACCTCGCATCATTCCATAATCTTCAGAGTCAATAATTGCTATTGGGCACCTCTCCTCATATGCTTCAGCAACTCCTTTATACAAATGTCTAATTTGTGGTCCCAACAATATAACATCTGGATTTTTTTCTTCAACAATTTCTTTGATTTTACTATAAGAAAATGCTTTCGTTTCAACTAATATATTATTTTTTTTTGCTACTTCTTGCATTCTATTTGCTAATATACTTGTGGACATTCCAGCTGCGCAAAATAAATAAATCTTTTTCATTTTTTCTTACCCTTATAATAAATATACTTTATTATAAAATATATTTATATCGTTTGTCCTTTCCAATCTTCAATTATTATATTTTTATTTAAGCACTTTCGTTTAAAATTCAATTCATTCTCAATAGTTAAAATTACTATTTAAAAACTTTTTGAACTCTTTTTTCAAACAAAAATATCATATAATTTTATTATAATGCAAAATTATATTTCATCAATATTAAATGAATATTTAAATTTATACTAAAAACTGTAAAAAATAATATATTTGACGTTTCCACCAATGCCAATCATGGGAAACATCATATCCCCAAAAATCTACCCATGCATCTATTTTTTTTGTTTGAAATATTTCGTTCATTCGATATAAGCTTTCTTTATACGATTGTTCCCAAGCACCTTGTCCACAACATAAAATCATTTCTGCATTTCGATACATTTCCATATTTTTATGATTTTCCCTCATATTTGCAATATAATCACATGGTGAATTTTGATATGTCAGTTCATCATGATATTCATGGAAATAATATGATATTTGATAAATGCCACTCATAGATAAAACTTTATCAAAAAGATCTGGTCTTCTAAGCATGATATTCAACGCATGATATGCTCCAATACTACATCCACAAGTCATAAATTTACCATATTGTTTATCACAATTCGATTTTTCTACAATTTCCGCTATATGTGGAATTAATTCTTCTGCAATATAATGAAACCATTGCTCATGTAATTCTATTCGCTCTCTTGAATTTTCTTTTTCATTCAACCATGTTTCTTGATCAACACTATCTATACAAAAAAATTGAATTCTTCCTGCATCAATATATTCTTTAGCTGCCTCAATCATTCCAAAATTCTCAAAATCATAATATTTTCCACTTTGTCCTGGGAATACAATACATGGTTTTCCTGCATAACCATATACTTTAAATTCCATATCTCGATTTAGATTATGACTAAATTCTTTGTAATATTCAATTTTCACAAAACATACCTCCTTTTTATCTTAATTTATTTTTATTAAATACAATTTTCTTTTTATACTTATGTCATGTACATATTCAACTTATTTTTATGGGATTTTCAACTATCTATGATTTTCTTACTTTATCTCCATAGTATTTATATAACTCTGATACTGTCACAAATTGATAACCCATACTTTTTAATTTTGGTATTATAATAGCAACAGCATCTACTGTTGTTTTATATAAATCGTGCATTAGAATAATATCCCCTTCTTTTACATTTGAAATCACTTCATCTACAATTTTTTCCGTGTTTCGATATTTCCAATCCAATGTATCTAAAGACCACGTAACGACTCGATAAGAACTTGCACAACTATCTACCAATGAATTATGTGAACCATATGGAGGACGTAATACCTTCGCACAATAATGAATATTGTTTTGCAATATATTTTGTGTTTGTTGAATTTCTTCTTCGATTTCTTTTTTGCTTAATTTTGTTAGTTGTTTATGCGAATATGTATGATTTCCAATCTCATTTCCATGAAAAATCATACTTTTTAGTAATTCTTCATTATTTTCTATATTTGTTCCTAATACAAAAAAAGTAGCTTTTGCTTGATTTTCATTTAAAATATCTAATATTTTTTTTGTATTAAATTTATGTGGTCCATCATCAAATGTCAATGCAATCATAGGCTTTGTTTCATCAATTTTTTGAAAGGGTTCATATAATACTTCATTATTTTGTACTTGTGCTGTTTTAATTTTTTTTATCGGATATTCAAATTCAGTTTTATCATAAAATAATGTATTTTTTGGAAAATAAAATTTTATACTATTCGAAGTAAAAGTAAAACGCTGATAATTCTTCATAATAGGAGCACTATGTATACGAAAATTATCATTTTCTATCGATAAATTGGCATTTTTAAAATCATCAATCATTTCGTTTGAAATATTTATTAACTGTTTTTCATTAATAATATCTTCAATGCTTAGCAATTTATCTTTTTTTATATCATATACCATCGTTTTAATATCATCATATGCATTATTTCCACATAAATAAATATAAAATACGATTGATAAATACCTACTATTCTGTAAAGTAATTTCATAAGAAATATTTAATTCATCTGGATGTATATATATTTTTTTTGCTTTATTTTCATACATTTTAATCATCTTTGTTATTTCATTATTCACCTTATCATAGGAAGTCTTAGGGTATTGAATATATACTTTTTGAGCATATTTCGTTTTAACCACATGTTCAACTTCTTCAATGCTAGATCCTGTTTGATTCTTTGAAATAGAACAACCACATAACAAAAAACACAAGAAAGCGGATACAATCTTTCGGATTTTCATTTTGTCTTATCACCTCGTAAAAGTATATGGAAAAAACATCATAAATATTCATAAAAAAATTGTAATTCTCATAATTTCGTTATATCATTAATAATGGTAAAAAAGGTGGAATATATATGAGTGAAAAAGAAAAAATTATAAATATCGCTGTCATCGCTCACGTTGATGCTGGTAAATCTACATTAGTTGATGCATTTTTACGTCAAAGTGATGTTTTTCGTAACAATGAAGAAATAGTAGATTGTATTATGGATAGTAATGATCTAGAAAGAGAACGTGGAATTACAATTTACTCTAAAAACTGTTCTGTAATTCATGACGGTGTAAAAATTAATATTGTAGATACTCCAGGTCATGCTGACTTTTCTAGTGAAGTTGAACGTATTATAAAAACTGTTGATACCGTGATATTATTAGTAGATTCTAGTGAAGGTCCTATGCCTCAAACACGTTTTGTATTAAGTAAAGCCTTAGAATTAGGATTAAAGCCAATTTTATTAATTAATAAAATTGATAAAAAAGATGCTCGTCCTCAAGAAGTGGTAGATGAAGTATATGACTTATTCTTAGATTTAAATGCTAATGATGAACAAATTGATTTCCCTATTTTATATGGTATTGCTAAAAAAGGAATTGTACAATATGATTTAGATACACCAAGTGATTCTATTGAACCACTATTTAAAACAATCTTAAAGCATTGTGATGTTTATCCCGATTTTGATAATGAACCTTTACAAATGCAAATTTCAGCATTAGGTTATGATGAATATATCGGTCGTCTAGGTATTGGTCGTATTTATCAAGGTGTTTTAAAGTCTCAATCTCAATATGTGGTATGTGATTCTTTTGGAAACCAACGTACAAATAGCACAAATCAAATTTTCGTTTATCGAGGGTTAAGTCGTGTACCAGTACAGGAAGCCCATAGTGGTGATATTGTGGTTGTATCAGGTATTTCTGATATTTCTATTGGAGAAACAATTTGTGAAAAAGACAATATCATTCCATTAGAAAGTATTCATATCGAAGAACCTACACTAAGTATGAATTTTATTGTAAATAAATCCCCTTTTGCAGGAAAAAGTGGTAAATATGTAACTTCTCGTAATTTAAAAGAACGTTTAGAGAAAGAGCTTGAAGTAAATGTTGGTTTAAAAGTTGAGCCAACGGATAGTGGTGATTGCTTTAAAGTAAGTGGACGTGGTGAATTACATATTTCTGTATTACTTGAACAAATGCGTCGTGAAGGATATGAAGTAGCTGTTTCAAAGCCAGAAGTAATTTTACATAAAGATGAAAATGGAAAAACAGTTGAACCAGTAGAAGAAGTTGTTGCTATCGCTCCTGAAGAATATAGTGGAACAATTATTAACAAATTAAATCTTCGCAAAGGAAACATGATTGATATGGTAGAAGAAAATGGATATTGCCGTATTACATATGAAGCTCCAACACGTGGTTTATTAGGATATAGATCAGAATTTATTAATGATACTCGCGGTGAAGGAACTTTAGTTCGTCGTATCACCGGATATACTCCATATAAAGGTGAAATTATTCAACGTGCTAATGGAGCAATGATTTCAACTGAAACTGGTGGAGCAATGACATATGCATTATGGAACCTTCAAGAACGTGGAACATTATTTATCTCTCCACAAACTGAAGTATATGAAGGGATGATTATTGGAGAATCTGCTCGTACTGTTGATATGGATGTTAACCCCCTAAAAAATAAAAAACTAACTGCTATTCGTTCGTCTGGAAATGATGAAGCGATGCGTTTGACACCACCAAAAGAAATGACTTTAGAGGAAGCCTTGGAATGGATTAATGATGACGAATTAGTTGAAATTACACCTGACTGTATTCGTTTGCGTAAAAAAGGTTTAAAACCACATGAACGTCGCCAATTTTATCGTGATCGTGTAGCAGCTGAAGAAACACTATAAAATTATTATATCCTAGCGAATAGGTAATATTGCCTATTCGCTTTTTTATTATAGAACTAAAAAAGACTGGATTTTTCAATTCAGTCTTTTAGCTATTATTATCTACAATCAACATATTCATTTTTTTCCATCGTTTTAATTCTTTAGGAGTTAATAATAAATGCCTTTTTAACTCTTCGTAATTAGTATTTGGTGTTATAGAAACTAAACATTTATATGCGCATGGCATTAAATCTGTACTCGATATCCCACATAACAATCCTTCTGTTATTTCCCGAAGCTCCAATGGATTAAATATATATAATAAATCCTGCTCTAATTTATTATATTGATTTTTAAAAGAAAAACGAATTAACATATCACTATATAAAACATTTCCCTTATAATATACTTCACTACTTCTTCCAGTAGGTGTCGTAGATTGTATTGAAAGATTCGCTTCATAACATCCATCTTCATCAATTATCTCTTTGTGTATATCAATAATTGCTTCTTTTAAACGATTATACTTTCCATCATAAAAATAAAAATATAATCGATTTGCTCGGAAAAAAGGACTTTTCCCTTGATAATTATTTACGATACTAACTGTTTCTGATTCATTTTCTACATGATAATCACATAATTGATCCATATGTATATCCAAAGCTTGACTTATCTCAAATAATGTTTGTAAATCTAATGCTATGTCTCCTGTTTCATACTTACTAACTGTAGCCTTACTTTTATGAATTTGATCTGCTAATTCTTGAATTGTCATCTTTTTCATTTTACGATAATTTCTTATTTTCGCCCCTACATATCTATGTACTGTTTGCATAATACCTCCTAAAGTTTCGTATAAAGATACTTTTTTAATATTTTGTTTTGAAATAAAACATTTATATTTATTCACTATCTTTAGTTTAGCATAACGAAACAAATATAGTCAAATGTTTCTTTATATGAAATATTTTGTGATTTGTTATTTATCCGTTTTTTAATTATAGTTATAGACATAGTTTAATAAAGGGAGTTTGATATTATGAATACAAAAAAAAATAACGGATTTAGCGGTTCTATTGGTTTTGTTTTAGCTGCTGCTGGTAGTGCTGTTGGTGTTGGAAATATATGGAGATTTCCTTATTTAGTCGCAAGAGACGGTGGTGGCTTATTTATATTGGTTTATTTATGTTTAGTTTTAACATTTGGTTTTGTTTTATTAACAACGGATATTGCAATTGGTAGAAAAACAGGAAAAAATGCATGGGAGGCATTCTCAACCATACACCCAAAATGGGGATTTCTAGGTAAATTAACTTTTTTAGTTCCAATTTTAATTATAACTTATTATACTGTAATCGGTGGTTGGATTTTAAAATATGCTGTAACTTTTATATTTGGAAATGGACATTTAGCAGCACAAAACGGATACTTTAGTGCATTTATTTCAAATCCATCTTCTTCCATTTTTTTCATGCTGATCTTTTTAGCAATCAGTGCATTTATTGTTTTTCGTGGAGTGGAAAAAGGTATTGAAAAATTTTCTACATTCGCTATGCCTTTATTATTAATTATTATTATTGGAATTGCAATTTACACTTTAAATTTAACTTATACAGACGCAAATGGAATTACACGCACTGGACTACAAGGACTTGGAATCTATTTAATACCTGATTTTAATGGATTAACATTCTCTAAATTTTTAAATATTATATTAGATGCAATGAGCCAAGTTTTCTTCTCTTTGAGCGTTTCTATGGGAATTATGATTACATATGGATCCTATGTAAAAAAAGATGTAAATTTAAATAAATCAATCGCACAAATTGAATTTTTCGATACTGGCGTTGGTTTGATTGCTGGTTTAATGATTATCCCTGCTGTCTTTGTATTTATGGGTATGGAAGGTATGACAGAAGGGCCTAGCTTAATGTTTATATCATTACCTAAAGTATTTGTTTCTATGGGTTTTACAGGACCAATCATTGGAACATTATTCTTTGTAATGATTTTATTTGCAGCATTAACATCAAGTGTTTCTATTATGGAAACATTAGTTGCTAATTGTATGAATATATTTCATAAAGAACGTAAACAAATGAGTTTGCACATTAGCGCTTTTGCTGCAATTTCAGCAATTATTATATGTTTAGGTTATAATGTATTTTATTTTGAATATACGCTTCCAAATGATGTTACAGGTCAATTATTAGATGTTATAGACTATATTAGTAATTTCTTCTTAATGCCTTTAATTTCTTTATTTACTTGTATCTTTATCGGATGGATTGTAAAACCAAAATGGATTGCAGAAGAAATGGAATTAGGAAATGTAAAATTTCGACGTAAACATTTATATAATTTTATGATACGTTATATTGTACCTGTAGTAATGATTATTCTATTTTTTAAATCAACAGGATTATTATTATAAATCATAATAATTATACATAAAAGATATGATATGTGTTCGCTCTATAAGAGTATATAATAATAACTTTAAAATTTTCTATACTTTTCTCAACGAGGCTTTTTTTATCTATTGTAAACTATTATTCTTTAAAATAAGAAATTTTCACTATATAATAAAAATAAGATGCACTTTGCATCTTATGTTCGTTTATCAAATTTTGTATGGCATTTTGGACAAGTAATTGTAATTTCGCCTTTCCCTTTTGGTACACGTAGTTCCTGTTTGCAATTTGGACACTTATAATATTTATATACTTTTCTATCTTGAAAATGTCTTTTCTTTTTATTAAACCACATACGTACTGGATATATTTTCTGTAAATACCAAGTATTTTCTGAACTTCTTTTATATATCTTTTTCGATAATATACGATACCAACAATAAATTAATACTATAAATGACAAATTAACGATTAATGAATTTTTCATTATCATCCCTAATACAGAAATTATAAAGTAACTAATTAAGAGTGCAAATGAAAATTGATCAACACCATATCTACCACGCATAAAATTTTGAAACCATTTCATACACTTAAGACTCCCTTCATCTTGTCTTGTATGCTATTATATCACTATTTAAAATTAATCGCTACCATTCAAACTTTTTTTTAAACTTTCACACATTTGTTTGACTTTTTTATTACGATTCATCATTGTCTTTATAATTTGATCCATACATACAAGTAATAAAATCATCCATCCTGTCCACGCAAACATACCAATCATATCAAAATTTAATCTACATAAATTTAATTCTCTTCCAATCCCTATCTGCATTCCACCTATGATTTCTGCCATTACCCCTACTTTAAAAGCTAGTGAAATACCTGATAAAAGACTTGCCTCAATTGTAGGTTTTAATAATGGTAAATATACTTTTCTAACACAATACCATTCTTTTTCCGGATATATTTGCAAAACATCTTTAAATGATAAATCTATATTTTGTAATGCAGAATAAATATTTGTATAAATAATTGGAAACAGAATTAAAAATAAGATTATAATAACAGCATTAGTCCTTGAAAATAAAATTAAAACAATTAAGATATAAGATATATTAGGAATACTTCTTATAAGTAATAATAACGGATAAAACATTTCTTTGATAATCTTATATTTATAACTTATATATGCCATGATAATTCCAAATATAAATGATATATTTAATCCTATAATAGCACGCGCTATGGTATATAAAAGAGTCTTATAGAATGATTTACTGAATACTTGTTGAATCATCGCATCAATTACATGTATGGGATATGGAATAATAAATTCATTATTTTTTAATAAAGCAATAAGTTGCCATAAACCCACTATAAATACGATTGTAATTATACTACGAATTTTATATTTTTTATTCATAGCTTATCTCCTTTGTGATTGCACACATCAAATTTGAATTATTATAATTATCTACTAAATAGAATAGTGACATATCTTCTTATAGAATACAATATTTTTTTCGCTTGTAGAATTCTATACAAAATCAAATACCTTTGCCTCCTACGAAATCCATATTTCATCTTTTTCATATAATATTTATTATCATATGTTATTAATACAAATGTTACTTACTGAATCATCACTACTTTTTCTTAAACTTTAAATTTAAGAAAATCATATTTTTTCAATTTTAAATTAAAATTTATACTACATTAATTTATTTCATATTTTTTAAATCACATATTTTTTTATCCAATAATTCATGATTATATCCTAACTCTTTTGCTTTTTCATAATATGGTAATGCCTCTTTAAATCGATTTAAAATTTCTAATGTTTCGCCTATAGTTATATAAATCCAAGTATCATTTCTACCTAGAATAATTGATTTCTTAAAATACTTTAAAGCTGTTTCATAATCCATTAATGAATAGAAACAATATCCAATCATAGATGTATAATAAGTATTTGAAGTTTCAAGTTCAAACGCTTTAAAAAAAACATCTAATGCCTCCTCATATTTTTCTAACTGTATATAATTCCATCCTAATTCTGCATATGTCCAAGAATCAGCACCATCTTTATTTATACGATAATTTAATGCATCAATTGCTCTTTCTTCTTGTTTATTTCTTCCTAAATTCCATGCATATAAATCAATTACAT
>JARHZK010000056.1 GCA_029258245.1 Longicatena sp.
AGCAGAAAAGTTAGTGGAAAGTTAGAAGCACCCCTTCTCACCTGATACCTGAAGGTATAGGTAAATGGCTACATCATTTTATAAACGATATTGATGATATTAGCGGGTGCATAGTGAGTACCCGCTTTTCTTATGGCAACAAATGGAGGTGTCTATCATAAACAAGAAAGTTATTCCTAACAATGTAAACGACGATTTAGTAAATGAAAAAATTAAATTCAAGGAAGTCATGCTGATTGATGCAAATGGCGAAAAACTTGGAATTAAAATGCGTCGTGAAGCTTTAGAAATTGCATATGCGCAAGATTTAGATTTAATGTGTGTTGCCCCTAAAGCGCAGCCGCCAGTATGTAAAGTATTGGATTACGGTAAATATCACTTCGAACAGCAGAAAAAAGCGAAAGAAGCTAAGAAGAAACAGCATGTAACAGAGGTGAAACCAATTCGATTGTCACCAGTTATTGACCGTCACGATTTCGAAACAAAAATGCGTCATGCACGTAAATGGATTGAAAATGGCATGAAAGTCAAAGTCGATATGCGTTTCCGTGGACGTTTGATTACAAGACTTGAGGTTGGTAAGAAAATTATGAATAGCTTCACTGAAGAAATTTCTGATATCGCAGTTATTGAGAAAAAACCACTTATGGAAGGTAACACGATGTCATGCGTTCTGGCACCAAAGAAGAAATAGTTATTTACAGGAGGTACTACTTATGCCAAAGATGAAATCACATAGAGGTTTAGCAAAACGTATTAAAACTACAGGATCTGGGAAATTAAAAAGAAGTCACGCTTATACTTCTCACCGTTTCCATGGAAAAACACAAAAACAGAAACGTCATTTAAGAAAAGCATCTACAGTACACAATACAGATTATAAACGTATTAAACAGATGTTAGTAAAATAATAAATTAGGAGGAATATAAACATGGCTAGAGTTAAAGGTGGATATGTTACACGTCAAAGAAGAAAAAAAGTTTTAAAATTAGCAAAAGGTTACTACGGAGCAAAACACTTATTATATAAAACTGCTCATGAACAAGTAATGCACTCATTAAAATATGCATATAACGATCGTAGAGATTTAAAAAATGATATGCGTAAATTATGGATTGCACGTATTAATGCTGCTGCAAGAATGAACGACATTTCTTATTCAAGATTAATGCACGGATTAAAATTAGCTAACGTTACAATCAATCGTAAAATGTTATCTGAAATCGCAATTCATGATGAAAAAGGATTCACAAAAATCTGTGATACAGCTAAAGCTGCTTTAGAAAAAGCTTAATAGAGGATTTGTAAATGGAAAATACACGCCATACGTTGAATGAACTTTTGGTTGATTTATTTAATTTTATCTTATTGATAGAAGAAAAAAATTTACAGGATCAAGGTGTTAAATTGTCTATGACAGAAGTACATATTCTTGAAGCTGTAGAAAAAAGTCCATCAAATATGATGTCTGCAATTGCGAAACGTTTAATGGTTACGCAAGGTACATTAACTGTTTCTACAACGAAATTAGTTAAAAAAGGATATTTAGAAAGATGCAAAGATGAAATTGATAAGCGTATTGTGCGACTTGTATTAACAGATAAAGCAAAAACTGTTCTTAAGACTCATAATGATTTTCATGAGAAAATGATTGATCGTTTGTTGAATGAATTGGATGTTGATGAAGAACAGGAACTTATTTTATCTTTAAGAAATCTAATGGATTTCTTTAAAGCAAATTATAAATTATAAAACGTCTGAAAATCAGGCGTTTTTTTGTTTAGTAATACCGGAAAGTAGTTATTTGGTTGAATTTATAATGGATTATGTACATTG
>JARHZK010000077.1 GCA_029258245.1 Longicatena sp.
TGGGTCATGTTGACCATGGTAAAACAACATTACTTGATACAATTCGTAAAACACATGTTACACAAGGTGAATTTGGTGGAATTACACAACATATTGGTGCATATCAAGTCTCTGTTAAGGGAAAGAAAGTTACTTTCTTAGATACACCAGGGCATGAAGCTTTTACAGCTATGCGTGCACGTGGAGCACAAATTACGGATATTGTTATTATTGTAGTTGCGGCTGATGATGGGGTTATGCCTCAAACAAAAGAGGCTGTGGACCATGCAAAAGCTGCAGGGGTTCCTGTTATTGTAGCAATTAATAAAATTGACAAACCAACCGCTAATAGAGATCGTATTATGAGCGAAATGAGTGAATTAGGTCTTCTTCCAGAAGAATGGGGAGGAGATACAATTTACGCTGATATCTCTGCTAAATTTGGAGATGGAGTTAGTGATTTATTAGAAACCATTTTAGTATTATCGGAAGTTGAAAATTTCCAAGCAAATCCTAATAAAATGGCAAGTGGTACAGTTATTGAAGCAAAACTTGATAAAGGTAGAGGTCCAGTAACAACTTTATTAGTACAACGTGGAACACTTCATGCAGGAGATGCAATTGTAGTAGGTACTGCATTTGGTCGTGTTCGTAAAATGACAGATGATCATGGACGTGAAATTAAAGAAGCATTGCCATCAACTCCAGTTGAAATTATTGGGTTGAATGATGTACCTATTGCTGGTGATATTTTTAAAGCATTTGCATCAGAAAAGAAAGCTCGTCAAATTGCTGAATCACGTTTAAACAAACGTATTGATCAAGAACGTAACTCTTCAAGTGCTATGTCATTAGATGACTTAGCTCGTCAAATTGAACAAGGGGAAGTACAAGATGTTAATGTCATTATCAAAGCCGATGTTCAAGGGTCTGCAGAAGCGGTTAAAGCAAGTATGGAGAAAATTGATGTAGAAGGTGTTAAAGTGAATGTTATTCGTTCTACAGCAGGAGCTATTACAGAAAGTGATATTATGTTAGCAAGTGCTTCTAATGCAGTTATTTATGGATTTAATGTTCGTCCAAATGCGAATGTTCGTAAAAAAGCAGAAGAAGAAGGTGTAGATATCCGTTTACACAATATCATTTATAAAGCTCTAGAAGAAATGGAAAGTGCAATGAAGGGTATGTTAGCACCAGTATTTGAAGAAGTAATTATTGGTCAGGCAGAAGTTCGTCAAACTTATAAAGTTAGTAAAGTCGGAACAATTGCAGGATGTATGGTTACCGATGGACACATGGCAAGAGAATGCGGTGTACGTTTAATTCGTGATGGTGTAGTTATTTATACAGGTAAACTTGGTTCATTACGTCGTTTCCAAAATGATGTTAAAGAAGTTCAATCAGGATTTGAATGTGGTTTAACAATTGAAAACTTTAATGATATAAAAGAAGGAGATATCATTGAAGCATACGAGGATCAACAAGTTGATCCTGAATAGGTGAATATATGAAAGTAAAAGCAGAAAAAATTGCCGGAATTATTCAAAAAGAAGTTAGTGAAATAATTCAATTTAACTTAAAAGATCCTAAAATTGGTTTTATTACAATTACAGATGTTACTGTTACGAATGATTTATCAATTGCGAAAATTTACGTTTCTTTTTTAGGTCAAAAAGCAAGAGAAGAAGCTGGAATGAAAGCACTTGATAGAAGTAAGGGATTTATTCGAAGTACATTAGCAAAACGATTATCTATACGTAAAGTACCTGAATTAATTTTTAAGGTGGATGATGCGTTAGAAAGAGGCAATAAAATCGAAGAAATTTTAAGTGAAATTCATGCAAAATAATAGTTAAGGATTTGGTTTTGAACCAAATCCTTTAGACTGTTGACAAATAAGTCAGCAGTTTTTTTATATCATGGTATAATTTATATATAAGTTTGAGGTATTTGTTTATGGCTATGACTAAAAAATGCACAAAAAAAGCTAAAAAGAAAAGCAGCAATAGTAAAAAAATTATATGTTTTTATTAAATGTATATTAATTACGAATCGCTTTACTGTAGAAAAATGTTATCTATATAGAGAAAAATCACAAAATACATGGAAATAAAAAAGCTTTTCCATGATTATTAAGGAGCGTGAATTTTTAAAGTTCATTGGCTTCTTGGTAGTTACCTTGATCGCAGTCGGTCTGGTGTTAAATTAGATTATCGATGCATAAAATTTTATAATTGCGGTGCTGATATGAGAACGGTATAATTTAGAATATGAATTAAAGTGAATATGATTTGAGGTTGAAAAAATGATTGCTTATAGCAAATTAGAAATCAATAGAATAAAAGATTTTTGGGAGTTATTAAATCGTTTAGATACTGAAACAGATTACATGATGTATGAACCAAAGGAAAGAAAAGCGAAAACTACTGTTCAAGAATTAAAATTAGATATTCAAGACAATGTAATTCAAGGTTTTGATTTTTTGCAGGTGGCGACAGAAAATGACAAAATAGTTGGTTATATTAGAGCAGAAAGAGGAAAATTTGAAAGAAATTTTCATACAGCATATATTGTTATAGGTATCTTAGAAAAATATAGAGGAAAAGGTATTGGAACCACTTTTTTTAAAAATTTAGATTTATGGGATAAAACAAATAATATTGTCCGTTTGGAACTGACAGTTGAATATTGCAATAATACTGCAAAAAAATTATTATATGAAAAAAATGGTTTTAAAATTGAAGGGATAAGGAAAAAATCAATGTTTGTCGCAGGTTCTTTTGTTGATGAGTTTTATATGTCAAAAATTTTATAAAATAAATTTTCAACTTTATTATTTATAAAGTAATTGGTCTTAAGATTGAGGTGTTTTATTATGGACGAGAGAGAAAAGATTATCCATTTATGGTTTGATATGTGGATTGAGCAACAAGATTTAGGTATTGATGATATATTTGTGAAAGATGTTATTTATATAGAAAGTTGGGGTCCAAAATATAATAATTGTGAAAAAGTAAAACATTGGTTTAATGAATGGAATACACGTGGTAAAGTGATTTGTTGGGACATTAAACAATTTTTTCATAAAGATAACCAAACAATTGTAGAATGGTATTTCAAAAATGAAATGAACAATGGGGATATAGAAGATTTTGACGGCATTTCTTTGGTTAAGTGGACAGAGGACAATAAAATAAAAGCGCTAAAAGAGTTTGGATGCAATCGAACTAATTATGACCCTTATCAGTATGGTAATACAACCAATTTTAGAGATGAAAAGATAAATTGGTTTTAGTTTTCTTGTAAAAATAAATCAAAAATTAATAATGTTAATTTTTGTTGCTTGTATCGAAAACTACGTATGATTATGATACATATGTACTTAGTGAACAGGGAGGGTTATTATTTATGTTGCATGATAATATAAGATATTTTCGAAAAGCAAAAGGAATGAGCCAAGAAGAATTAGCGCAGAAATTGAATGTTGTAAGACAAACGATTTCAAAATGGGAAAAAGGTATATCTATTCCTGATGCTGATATTTTAATTCGTATATCAGAATGTCTTGATGTATCTGTAAGTCGATTATTAGGAATTAAAGAAGATAATATTGACAGATTAAAATTATCTCAAGAGTTAGTAAAACTAAATGCAAGACTTTTAAAGAAAGAGGAAAGAGAAAGGTTAGTAAAGAAAGTGAATCAAAAAAGAGGATTGATTTTGTTATTTTCTTTTCTTACTATGTTCCTTATGTTAATTTTAAAAAATGAGATTGCATCAATATTATTAGTAGGATTATGTGTATTAGTAAGCGTTATTGTTTTATACCGAAATTTAACTCTATTTACTAGTATTACTACAGATGATATGAAAATTGGGATTCTTCGATGTATCACTTTTTTTAATTTTGGAATTTTGATTATTGGAATTCTGTTTTCACTTTTGATTGCTTTTGATATTATAATATTTACAGAAAATAGTGAAAAAATGTTTGCGATGTCAATCGTATCTTGTGTAATGTTTTTTGGGGGAATTATATCTTCTAAATTGCCTTATAGTAAACATACAGGATTACGATTACCATGGACTGTACAAGATAAAGAAACATGGAGTATTGCTCATAGAATTATTGAACATATATCATTACCGATAGTATTACTGTATATAGCTTGTACATTATCTATTGATAATTTTGAATTTGTAACATTAGTCGCAATGCTCGTCTGGATAGGAATTCCAGCGATTATTTCATATATATTTTTTAAACAGAAAATATATGGTCAGTAAGGAATAAAAAAAAGATATCTTATAATTGAGTTTGTTATAAGATATCTTTTGAATTTTTACATTTCACTTGTAAATTCAAATGTAAATTCATCTCCATTTTCAATAGTTAAATCTGAAATAGCAGGACACATATTATTTTCTTTACATTTTTTATTTGTAGTTGAAGAATACAACCACCATGGACCTTTATTCCAATCTTTAGTTTCGATATTTAACATTCCATCTAATCTTTTCCCGTATTTTGAATCTGTTAATACAACGTCTAATTCGTCTGCTTTTTCTAAAAATTCTTCTAGAGATGCAACATTACCATCAACAGTAACTTCTTTATTAAATACTTCTTTCTTTTCATTATTTACGATAATATGCAATGTAGTTGTATCTTTTTGCGGCTGTTCATTTTCTTTAGAAATGTTTTTGCTACATCCTCCCATAAATACAAGTCCACATAATAGTAAAATTTTACATAGTTTTTTCATTATTTAATCTCCTTATAATTGGTTTTAATACAGCATATAGTGGTTTATAGCATAGAAAACAAAAACTTCCAGTAATGATTCCTTGTGGAATTGATACTTTTAATCCTGCTAATATATAATAAATCGTTATATGCTTTGAAATTAATATAAATGGTATTTGTACAAGCTGTCCAGTTAAAAATGACAAGATACCACATAGAATACATAATACAATAAAATGTTTGTTTAAATAATTTTTAAAAATTCCAATAAATAGGCTATAGGTTGGATAAATCAACACATACATGATGCTCCATGGAGTAACTCCTTGTATCACTACATTAACAAGTGAAAATATTAGGGAACCTAATACAGCCTGTTTTGTAGAAAAAATAGTTGCGAATAATAGAATTGTTATTGTTATGCATTCTAAATAGAGAACAAAAGAAAATGAAGTAAAAACTATAAATTCGATAGCTGCAATAACTGCAATGAAACATAGTTCTTTAACTTTCATATGATCTGCTGATAAATTCTTTTTCTTCGAAATGTTCCTTTTTATTTTCATAAAGGCTCATCATAAAGAAGGTATTTGCTAAAAGATTCATAAAATCCCAAAGGATATCTTGAACAATATGACCTTCTTTTTTTATTTTTGTCATTAAGCGTATAACTGCTTTTGTTTTTGAACGAAGTACATGTAAATAACTTGCACCAATACATCCATTAGGAACGACAAAGTATTCCATTCGAATAAAATATGCTTCATACATTTGATGTAATTGTTGAAATTCATTTTTTTGAATGGCACATTTACCTCGAATAGATCCGTTTGCGTGGTAAATTAATTCAATTAATGTACATAAATCTTCTTGTTTTATATGCTTTATATGATGGCGTGCTAAGGATACTAAACTTGCTAATTCATCCGTTGCAATCTCATAATCACACATACTACTGTCTTCTAAAAGAAAACTATATGCGCAACATTCCATACTCATTTTTCTAACCTCACTTTCTATCACCCAGCAGAATACGTTTGATTAATAGGCAAGTCTTTCGGCTTAATTTCATCCTACTATCCACCTTCTCATGATTTGCTCACAATGGTTTTTGGAGTTCGTCCATATTACGACTGCTGGGGCAGCAAAAGATTTTCACTTTTTTCCTTATTAAGTTAAAAACACCTATTAATATTCATTTTCAAATCGTTCTACAATATTATATCTTTTTCTTTTATAACTTGTCTAGTTTATTTTATGTACACTCACTTAAAATAGGATTGGGTTTAAAAAAATTAAAGTATGGATGGCATTGTTATGAAAGTAGGAGTTGTTAGATGAGTTATAAACATATAAAAAGGATAATTTAAGGTGTGTATACCTAAAATCATCCTTTATTATATGGTTACTACTATTTTTTTATTTTCCAATTGTTTCTATTTTTTCTTTTACTTTCGTCTTTTTTCCTAGATCAAATAAGAAATTCATTATAAATGGTAATATAATAATACCTATAAAAGTGCATAAAGTAGCAATCCAATTTAATGGAACTAATGAAAATAAATTAGGAAGGAAAATAACACATAGAGTAAATAGAATCGTTAATGAGCAAAATAATATAAATCTTTTCTTTGTAAAAGGAGTGCATACACGATACAAAACTATTAAACCATTTGCACCAGTAAGCAATACACACATTGAGGACATGGTATCTGGATTAAAATGAAGGATAGGAGCTAATATATTTACATATAGAATAGCAATGACAACACATAGTGCTCCGGGTAAAGAGTTTCCAAGGACATTAAGTAAGAAATTACCTTCCACTCTTGCATGATTTGGTTCTAATGCTAAGAAAAATGAAGGAATGCCAATCGTAAGTGAAGAAATTAATGTTAATTGAATAGGTTCAAAAGGATAACGAGTTAAGATGAAAAGAGTTAATAAACTAACAATCATTGAAAATGTAGTTTTTACTAAAAACAAAGAAGCAGCGCGTTGAATATTATTAATAACTCTTCTTCCTTCATCAACAATAATTGGCATATTAGAAAAATTATTATCTAATAAAACAAGATTTGCAATGTTTTTTGCGGCTTCGCTACCTTGCGCAACAGAGATACTACAATCCGCTTCTTTAAGTGCCATAACATCATTTACACCATCACCAATCATTGCGGTTACATGCCCTTTTTCTTTTAAAGCATGAATCATAAGTTTTTTTTGTAACGGACTTACTCTTCCAAAAACTGTATAAGATTGTACTACATTAGGAATATCTTCATTTTTTACAAGTGACATATCAATGTATTTATTATAATTTGGTAAATGTGCTTTATGTGCAATTTCATAAACGGTTTTCGGATCATCTCCACTAATAATTTTAATTGAAACGCCTTGTGCTAAAAAATAATCAAGTGTTTTAGGTGCTTCTTTTCGAATTGGATCACTTAATATAATGAGTGCTAATACAGTGTTATTAATAGGAATTTGATTATCTTGAATATAGTCATTACTGTAGGCAAGAACAATTACTCGATTGCCTAGAGAAGCTTGTCGGTCAATCATGTTTAACATAGTAGTATCGTGTTCTTTATGTACAAATTCATAGGCGCCAAGAATATATGTTCCATTATTATGGAAAGATACAGCACTTAGTTTACGACTACTTGAAAAGGGAAGAACAGTAGTAGCATTAAAATGCAGAGAGGATTGTTGAACGAAATTACGTAAAGCAATGGCAGTTGAATTTTCATCTTTAAGAGAATGCATCATATTATACAAAATATCCTTTATATCATAAGGATGATCCGCAATAGGGATAATTTCCTCAACTCGCATATTTCCTTCTGTAATCGTACCTGTTTTATCTAAACATAGGGTATCTACACGTGCAAGTGTTTCTATGCAGTATAATTCTTGTACTAATGTTTTTCTTTTTGCAAGATTAATAGAGCCAACAGCAAGAGCAACACTTGTTAAAAGTACAAGGCCTTCAGGAATCATTCCAAGCAAAGCAGCAATGGTAGATATGATTGCATCAGCAAATGTTGTTTCTGTAATATATAATTGTTTTGCGAACAACAAAATTCCTATAGGTATAATCGCAAGTCCAGTTATTTTAATAATAAAGTTAATAGAATCACGTAATTGTGATTTATGTTTTTTTAATACTTTTGCATCAGCCATAATTGTTTGCGCATAATTTTCTTTGCCTACATGAATGATTTGTACTTTTGCATTACCACTTACAATGAAACTTCCAGAATATAAATGATCACCAACAGATTTTAAAATAATATCTGATTCACCCGTAATTAATGATTCATTCACTTCAAGTTTTCCTTCTTTTACAACTGCATCTGCGCATACTTGAGAACCTGTTGTTAATATTGCAATATCATCTAATACTAAATCATCCATATGTAGTTTTTGTGTTTCGCCATTGCGTATTACAGAAACATAGGGTTTTGTAATTAAAGATAATTTATCTAAAATACGTTTTGCTCGTATTTCTTGAAAAATTCCGATGATGATATTGGATAGGACAACACCTAAAAATAACATATTTTTATACGAACCGACGAATATAATTAAACCAGCTAAAATAGCATTAATTAAATTAAATAATGTAAATAAATTATCACGAAATATTTTTTTATAGCTTTTTGTAATTGTACTTTCTTGTTTGTTGATATATCCATTTTGAATTCTTTGATTGATTTCATTATCAGAAAGACCAAATTCTAAATCAACATTGGATATGGATTTATACTCTTTTTCCATAGGAACACCTCTTTTATGATTATTATAACAAAAAATAAAAAATACATATCTTACACTTTCTTAATTTTTGTTAAAATATATAGTATTAAAACCAAATTATATTTAGAAAAGTCACTTTGTTGTCACAGTATATTATATATACTAAATATGAAAATAAAGGAGAAAAAAATATGGAAATTTTAAAAGTAGAGAATTTAAGTAAAATATATGGAAAGGATTCAACAAGTGTGATTGCTCTTGATCATATTTCTTTCAGTGTTCAAAAAGGAGAATTTGTGGCAATTGTAGGTGCAAGTGGTTCAGGTAAATCAACGTTACTGCATTTATTAGGTGGAGTGGATCGTCCAACTACAGGGAAAGTATTTATTGAAGGAAAGGATATTTATCAATATAGTGATGATGAATTGGCTATTTTTCGAAGAAGACAGGTAGGAATTATTTATCAATTTTATAATTTAATTCCAATTTTAAATGTTGAAGAAAATATTTTACTACCAATCCATTTAGATAATCGAGAAATAAAAAAAGCTGTTCTTGATGATTTATTAGATGTATTAGGTTTAAAAGAAAGAAGATTTCATTTACCAAATAAATTAAGCGGTGGGCAACAACAAAGAACATCGATTGGTAGAGCTTTAGTCACAAATCCTGCAATTGTATTAGCCGATGAGCCAACTGGAAACTTAGATTCAAAGGCAAGCGACGAAATCGTAAATTTACTATTAAAATCAAATAAAGAATATAAGCAAACAATTATTATGATTACGCATAATATGGAAATAGCAAAAATGGCAGATCGTATTATTGAAATTGAAGATGGAAAAATTGTAAGAGAGGTATAAATATGAGTTTTCTTAATAAATTTGCTATTCAAAGTCTTAAATTAAATAAAAAAAGAACAATTAGTACGATTTTAGGAGTAATTTTATCAACGGCACTTATTTGCGGGTTTTCAATATTATGCTTAAGTTTTAAAGAAACTTTAGTACAATCAGAAATTGTAAATAGTGGAAATTATCATTTACAAATTGAGAATGTAAATAAACAAGAAAAAGATACATTATCACAAAATCGTGATATTAAAGATATACATTATGTGAATAAGATTGGATATGGAAGACTAAAAAATTGTAAAAATGAAGCTAAACCATATGTACAACTAAGTTCTATGGATAAAAATACATTCGATCATTTGGCGTTTCATTTAACTGAAGGAAGATTTCCAGGGAATGAAAATGAGATTATAATTAGTGAACATATGTTATCGAATGGAGGAATGGAATATAAGATAGGAGATGAAATTCAAATTCCTATTGGGGAGCGAACTTCTATCAAAAAAGAGGAAGTATTATATGATTTTCATGCATATGAAGAAGGAAAAGAAAAAATAATTCACGAAAAACCATATAAATTTATAATTGTAGGAATTATGGAACGACCTGCACTAGGATTTGAAAGATTTGA
>JARHZK010000169.1 GCA_029258245.1 Longicatena sp.
TAAAAAAAGGATCCACTGGACAACCAGTATTCATTATTCAAGAATTATTAAATGGTGTGGCAGTAAACTATCCTAACATACCTTTATTATACCCAGTGGATGCAATTTTTGGATCAAATACTGAAAAAGCAGTAAAAACATTTCAAAAACAATTTAATTTAAATGCAGATGGAATTGTAGGAAGAACCACTTGGAATCAAATTTCACGAATTTATGTAGCAGTAAGAAAACTTGCTGAATTAAAAAGCATTGGACGGTTAGAAGGATATTTCACTGGACTATTTACTGGTAAGGTTTTAAAAGAAGGAAGCATTGGAATCGAAGTTCAACAACTACAGTATTTCTTATCAATTATTTCTAAATCTTATCCAACAATACCTGCAGTAACGATTGATAGTCGTTTTGGTAGAAAACTTGAACAGTCTGTCATTGCTTATCAAAAAGAATTTGGATTAATGCAAGATGGACTAGTAGGTCGTTCTACTTGGAATGCAATTTATGATACCTATGCATCTTTAACAATATAAAGGAAGCAATTTGCTTCCTTTATATCTATACATATCTAAAATTCTACACCTTTTCGTGCTGCTATATGTTTTTGAAAAGGATGTTTCTCCATTTTCATTTCTGTTATATAATCTGCTTTTTCCTTTAATTTCATAGATGGATTTCTTCCCGTTATCACAACTTCTTTTTCCTTGTAATAATCAATAAAAGAAAGTACCTCACTTTCTTTTAAAATATTCAAATGAATCGCATCCAAACATTCATCTAATATAATACAATCATATTCTTTTCCTATATTCATCGCTTTTTTAAATAATGCTTTTTGATTTTCTTCCACAACCTTTTTTTCTTCTTTATCTAATTGAAAATAAAACATTTCTGGCATCTTTGATGTTAAACATAAAACATTATCACATTGTTTCATATATACCATTTCTCCACTATCTCCATCTTTTAAAAATTGAACAATCAATAGTTTATTTCCGTATCCCATTTGGCGTAACACCAATCCAAAAGCTGCAGTTGTTTTTCCCTTTCCATCTCCATGATAAATATGAATCATAATCTCACCCGTTCCTCTTTATTTTTAGTATATCATAAATGAAATCAGATATCTTCTTTTCGAATTTCTTCAATTCAAAATATTTCAAAATGTATTCTCGCAAACCATTCAAAATAATGCTACAATATATAGAAAGGGAAAGGTGATTACATGGAGTTTACACTTGCTCAAATACACGATTTTGCAAATAACGAACAAATATTTAAAAAAGGGGAAAAACTGTTCAAAGAAGGAGCAATTAAAGCACTTGATATAGATGATTTTACAAATACAGATATCATTATGATTAATGCAAATGTAGTAGATCACAAAAGTTATCATGAGGTCAATATGTCTATTGATAAAGACGATTTTATCATTCGCGCACATTTATGTAACTGTAGTGAACATGCAAAAAATATAACTTGTGCCCATTGTGTTGCAGTATTATTACGATTAATGGATGACCAAAAAAAACAATTCACTAAAAAAAATAAATCGAATGATTCTCAATCCGATACGCAAGCCATAAAAATTATGAATTCTTATGAGGAACAAATCATATATTCCTCTTTAGCAATTAATTTAAATTCATCGGTTCATATTGAGCCCATATTAGAATTTCGAAAAAAGAAAATATTGGCATTAACTTTAAAAGTAGGTAACGAAAAACAGTATATCGTAAAAGATATCAACTTATTTTTAGATGATATCGCACATAATGTTAAAAAAAGTTATGGAAAAGATTTAGATTTTATTCATAACTATTATAGTTTTGATGAAGATAGTCAAAAATTAATTGATTTCATGAGACATCATCAACATGATGTCCATTATTTCTTACACTCTCCAAAATACGAAAAAGCTCCACAAGCAAGAAATATGTGTATGACAATGGATGCTTTGGATGAATTTTTTGAATTATATAAAGGTCAAGATGTTATGTATCGAATGAAAGAAAAAACATTGATTAACATGCGATTTACAGACGAAAATCCACCACTTTATATTTTTATTGAAAAAGATGAAAAAAATCAATATTGTCTAAGTTTAAATGAACAAAACATTCGTTTATTACATGGTCGTAATCATATTTATATTTATATGAATTATATATTATATCGTTGTGATTCAAATTTCACAAAAACATGTACTCCATTTTTAGAAGGATATTTAGAGAATAATACACCTTTATTCATTTCTGAATCTTTAATGAGTTCTTTTTATAATAACGTATTAATGAATTTAAAAAATTATATTTCTATTCAAGGAGAAGATATATCTAAATTTGCTCCATTACCACTTGAATGTAAAATCTATGTAGATATGCCACGACAAAATGTAATCAGTGCTCGTTTAATGTATACCTACGGAGATATAAGTTATAATGCATTTAGTGACACAACACTTTCTGCAAGTCGTAATTTCAATGATGAAATTGCAGTACGTGTTATTTTCAATAAATATATGACTCGTATTGATTCTATTGAAGGTATTGGTTATATTGAACATTCTCAAGATGCAATGTATGAATTTTTAAATACTGGTTTTGAAGAATTATCACAATCTTGTGAAATGTTTGTAAGTGAAAAATTCCATAAACTTCAAATACGAGAAAATGTCAATATTTCTATGGGAGTTAAAATAGAAAATGATTTATTAGAAATTAATTTTGACACTTTCGATTTCCCTATTGATGAACTACAAGATGTATTAAAAGCTTATCGAATGAATAAAAAATATTATCGTATGAAAAATAGTTCTTTTGTCAATATTGAAGATAGTGCACTCCATGAATTATCTGCCATTTTAGATGGTATGCATATCAGTGAAAAAGAACTACAAAGTGGTTCTATTAAAGTACCTAAATATCGAGCTTTATACTTAGACAAAAGTATGAAAAACAGTGAAATGATGAAAGTTGAACGTGATTCAACTTTCAAAGATATTATTCGTAGTATTCGAAATGTTGAAGATAGTGATTATAAAGTACCTGCTAGTTTAAAATCTACGTTAAGAAATTATCAAAAAGCTGGTTTCCGTTGGTTAAAAACAATGGCAAACTATGGATTTGGTGGCATTCTTGCTGATGATATGGGGATTGGGAAAACTTTACAAGTGATTACTTTATTAGAGGATGAAAAAATACAAAATTCAAAATCGATTTCATTAGTTGTTTGCCCTAGTTCCTTAATCTTAAACTGGCAAAGTGAAATTGAAAAATTCTCAAAATCTTTAACAAATATTATTATCACTGGAAATATTGAAGAAAGAAAAGCACTCATCAAAAAATGTAAAGATTATGATGTTGTGATTACTTCTTACGATTATTTAAAACGTGATATTGAGCAATATGAAAATATTCAATTTACTTATCAAATTATTGATGAAGCCCAATACATAAAAAATCACAATACAAAAAACGCAATATCAGTAAAACAAATACAAGCAACGCATCGCTTTGCTTTAACAGGTACACCAATTGAAAACTCTTTATCAGAATTATGGAGTATCTTTGATTTCTTAATGCCAGGTTATTTATATTCATATTCTTATTTCAAAAAAGAATATGAATATCCAATTGTAAAAGATAATGATCCATTAGCATTAAAAGAATTAAAACATCTAGTAGAACCATTTATCTTACGACGTATTAAAAAAGATGTATTAAAAGAATTACCAGAAAAAGTAGAACATACAATGATGATTGAACTTGATGAAGAATCTAGAAAATTATATATGGCAAATGTTGCATTAATACGTAAAGATTTAGCAAAGAGCTTCAAACAAAAAGGGTTTGATAATAGTAAGATAATGATATTAAGTATGTTAACAAAATTACGTCAATTATGTTGTGATCCAAGATTAATATATGAAAATTATCATGGTATTGGAAATAAAATAACTGCATGTATGGAATATATTGAAACATGTAAAGCGTCTGGTAAAAAAGTATTATTATTCTCTCAATTCACATCTCTTTTATCCTTAATTGAAAAAGAATTAAAAGAAAGAGATGTTGACTATTATTTATTAAAAGGAAGTACTCCAAAAGTCCAAAGACAACAATACGTAAATGCATTTAATGTTGATGATACTCCTATTTTCTTAATATCATTAAAAGCTGGTGGAACTGGTTTAAATCTTACAAGTGCAGAAGTTGTCATTCATTTTGATCCATGGTGGAATGTATCTGCACAAAATCAAGCAACCGATCGTGCGTATCGTCTTGGTCAACATAACAATGTACAAGTTGTAAAATTAATCGCAAAAGATACAATTGAAGAAAAAATTATGCAGTTACAAGAAATGAAAAAAGATTTAAGTGACTCTATCATACATTTAAATGATGGAATTATCACAAGTATGTCAAAAGACGAAATCATGAACTTATTTTAATGATTGTTCATTGCATATTGAACTATAAAACGCTATACTTTAAGTAATGCTTTCAAGGAGGAAAAAATGCAAACAAAAGAAATTATTGATGCATTAGGAATCAAACGTAGTCTAATACGTATTACTCATGAAATTATTGAACATAACAAAGGGGTTGAAGACATTGTCTTCGTCGGAATTAAAACACGTGGAGAATTTCTTGCGCAGCGCTTATCCACTATGATTGAAGAAGTTGAACATCAAAAAATATCTTGTTATTCATTAGATGTTTCTCATTGGAGAGATGATGTAGAATACGCACATCCTCTTCCCGATCAGATTCTACCCGTAAAAAACAAAAAAGTAATACTTGTCGATGATGTATTGTTTAAAGGAAGAACCGTTCGTGCTGCAATGGATGCTATTATGCACTATGGACGCGCAAAAGAAATTCAATTAGCTGTATTAGTAGATCGTGGTCATCGTGAACTTCCAATTCGAGCAGACTATATAGGAAAAAATATTCCTAGTTCACTTCAAGAACAAATCAAAGTAAAACTAAAAGAAATTGATCATACTGATGGTGTTTTCATCAGTCGATAAAGAAAGTAGGTTATAAAATGGAAAAAGAATATGTTTTAGATTTTGCAAAAAAACTATTAAGTATCGATTCTCCAACAGGATATACAAAAAAAGCAATTGATTTTGTTGAAGAAGAAGCAAACCGTTTAGGTTATGAAACAAAACGTAATAATAAAGGAAACTTATGGATTTATATCAATGGTACAAGCAATGAAAAAACGATTGGTTTATGTGCTCACTGTGATACCTTAGGCCTTATGGTTCGTTCGATTAAAGCAGATGGAAAACTTGCTTTAACAAATTTAGGTGGACCAATTATTCCTACATTAGATGGAGAATATTGTCGTATTTATACGCGTGATGGAAAATGTTATACAGGAACAATTTTATCGACTTCTCCTGCTGCTCATGTTTACAAAGATGCTAGTACAAAGCAACGTATTATCGATGAAATGGAAGTTCGTATTGATGAAGTTACATATTCAAAAGAAGATACATTAAAATTAGGAATTCAAAATGGAGATATTGTTGCAATTGATCCAAAAGTACAAATTACCGATAGTGGGTTTATTAAATCCCGTTTCCTAGATGATAAAATTAGTGTCTCTGCATTAATGGGTATCTTACATTACTTAAAAGAAAACAATATAACACCAAATTATGACTTAATATTTATGATGAGTACATATGAAGAAGTAGGTCATGGAATGGCACATATCCCATCTTCTATTAGCGAGTTACTTGCTGTAGATATGGGATGTATTGGACTAGATTTAGCTTGTACTGAACAACAAGTATCTATTTGTGCAAAAGACTCTAGTGGTCCTTATGATTATGAATTCACTTCCAAACTAATAGCATTAGCAAAACGTGAAAACTTATCGTATGCGGTAGATATTTATCCTCAATACGGATCTGATGTAAGTGCTGCAAGAAGTGCTGGAAACGATGTAAAAGGCGCTTTAATTGGTCCTGGTGTTCATGCATCACATGGTATGGAAAGAACTCATATTGATGGTGTTCTAAATACAATGAAATTAATTCTTGCCTACATCTGCGAAAAATAAACATTAAAAAACACATCACCTTCATTCTGATGTGTTTTCTTTTTATGGTTATGCTATAATATGAATATTATAAAAGGAAAGAAGGTATATTATGAAAGAAAATTGGTCATTAGACATCCTTTACAAAGGATATGACGATCCAGCATTTAATCATGATTTAAATGCATTAGATACTTGTATCGAAAGCTGCAATAATGTAGCAAATACGCTTTCTCATACAGATGAAAAAGCAGCCCTACATGCAATCATTAAAAATTTAGAAGAATTATCTTTACTAAGCTATAAATTATTTGCTTATGTAAATCTTCGTCAAACTACAGATACTACTGATTCTGCCACTGCTTCATATATAGATAAAATCACAAAGAAACTAAGTAATTCATCAAAAGCAAAAGCAAATATGAATCGTTATATTGCAGAAATTGAAAACTTAGATTCTTATATCAAAGAAGATTCAAAATTAGCAGAGTATTCTTATTTTCTGAAAAACATTCAAAAAGACAAAGATCATTTATTAAGTGAAGATGTGGAAGATGTTTTATCAAAAATGGATATTTCTGGTGGTCAAGCATGGGAAATGATGCAAAGCTATTTAACAAGTACATTAGAAATTGATTATGACGGTAAAAAAATTACTTTACCTGAAGTTCGTAATTTAGCCTATAGCAATAATCAAGAAGTACGTAAAAAAGCATATGAAGCAGAACTAGCATCTTATCAAAAAATTCGAGATGCAATTGCTTTTTCAATCAACAATATCAAAGCGCAAGTATTAACAGAATGTGAATTACGTGGATTTGAATCACCACTTTCAATGACACTATATCAAGCTCATATGAAACAAGAGACACTAGATGCGATGTTATCAGCAATGGAAGAATACATGCCTATATTCCATAAATATTTAAGACGTAAAGCAGAAATGCTAGGTTATGAAAATGGATTGCCTTGGTATGAATTATTTGCACCTATGGGCAAAGATAATACTAGTTTTACTCTTGAATCTGCAAAGAATTATCTAATTAAACATTTTTCTCCATTTGCACCAGATATGGCAGAAATGATGGAAGAAGCATTTGATCAAGAATGGATTGATTTCTATCCACGTAAAGGAAAAGTTGGTGGAGCATTCTGCGAAAATTTACCATTTGCAAAACAAAGTCGAATTCTTACTAACTTCGATGGAACTTTAGGATCCGTCGTTACTTTATCTCATGAATTAGGTCATGCATACCATGGAATGATGATTCAAAATCATCATATGTTAAATACAGATTATTCTATGCCTGTAGCTGAAACTGCTTCTACATTCAATGAAAACATTATTATGAATGCCGCAATTGATGAGGCAAGTGGTGAAACAAAATTAACGCTAATTGAAAATCAATTACAAGACTTAGCTCAAATCATGTGTGATATATATTCACGTTTCTTATTTGAAAAATCTGTATTTGAAAATCGTAAAAATGGATTTATTTTCCCTGAACAATTAGAAAAACTTATGCTTGATGCACAAAAGAAAGCTTATGGAGATGGCTTAGACCCTAATTATCTACACCCATATATGTGGATAAATAAAGGTCACTATTATTCTTCATCTCTAAGTTTTTATAACTTCCCATATGCATTTGGAGGATTATTTGCACGTGGATTAATCGTAAAATATAACGAAATGAAAGAAGACTTTGTACCGAAATATCGTAAATTATTAAATGCGACAACAATTTCTGATGTAGAAGATGTTGCTAAATTATTAGATATCGACTTAACAACAAAAGAATTCTGGATTCAAAGTCTAAAAACTTGTGAAGAACGTGTCAATGAATTTATTGAATTAAGCAAACAGTATGCTTAATATAAAATAAAAAAACTGTGATTATCAACTTAATCACAGTTTTTTTATGATGATTTTCCAAAAAAAAAGAACACTCACAACGTAAGTGTCTTTTATCATTTTATAAAGGATTAGTCAACAGTTTTTTTAACTAAATCTAATACTTCTTCAGCAGTTGATAAGCTTAATGCTTCACTTGCTAATTTAGAAGCTTCTTCTTTACTTAAGCCGTTTACCATTTTACGAGCTTTTAAGATTTGTGTAGCAGACATTGAGAATTCATCTAATCCCATACCTAATAATAAAGGTACTGCATATGGTTCTCCAGCCATTGCTCCACACATACCAGCCCATTTTCCTTCTTTATGAGCACCATCAATAGTCATCTTAATTAAACGTAATACAGATGGATTGTATGGTTGGTATAAATATGATACATGTTCACTCATACGATCAGCAGCCATTGAATATTGAATCAAGTCATTTGTACCGATTGAGAAGAAATCTGCATGTTTAGCAAAGTTATCTGCATTTACTGCAGCAGCAGGAATTTCAACCATCATACCTACTTCAATATTATCTGCAACTTCTACACCTTCAGCAATTAATTTTGCTTTTTCTTCTTCAAAAATAGCTTTTGCATCACAGAATTCCTTAACTGTTGCAATCATTGGGAACATAATACATAATCTTCCATAAACACTAGCACGAATCAACGCACGTAATTGTGTACGGAAAATATCTGTACGATCTAAACATAAACGAATTGCACGATATCCTAAGAATGGATTCATTTCTTCAGGGAATTGGAAATAAGATAATTTTTTATCTCCCCCAATATCTAATGTACGAACGACAACGCGACGTCCTTTCATTCCTTCTAATACTGCTTTATAAGCTTCAAATTGTTCATCTTCTGTTGGAAAATGGTCATTATCCATATATAAGAATTCTGTACGGAATAATCCTACACCTTCCCCACCATTTTTTAACACACCTTCAACATCTTTAAATCCACCAATGTTTCCAGCAAGTTCAACTTTATGTCCGTCTGTTGTTACTGATTCTGCATTTACTAATACTTTTAATGCTTCTTTTTCTTCAGCATAAGCTTTTGCTTTTTCTTCATATTCAGCGATTGTTGTAGCATCTGGATTTACGAATACTTCTCCATCTAATGCATCAAGAATTAAAGTATCTCCATGATTTACTGCACTCATAATATCACCACATCCTACAACTGCAGGAATTTCTAATGAGTTTGCCATAATTGCAGAGTGACTTGTTTTTCCACCAATACTAGTAGCGAAACCTTTAACAAATGTATTTAATTGTGCTGTATCAGAAGGAGTTAAATCATATGCAACAATAATTGAATCTTCTGAAATACTTGATAAATCAGGAATTGTTAATCCTAATAAATTACATTTTAAACGATATGTAACATCCTTAATATCTGCTGCTCTTTCACGGAAATAATCATTATCCATAGATTCAAACATTGCAACCATTTGATTTGCAATTGTATCTGCTGCGTATTCTGCATTAACTTTATCATTTTCAATCATTGCAGTAATTTGAGAAGCAAATTCTGGATCCCCTGCCATCATTAAGTGAGCATCAAATACAGCTAATTCTTCATCTGATAAACGAGCAGCTGCTCTTTCTTTTACACCTTCGATATCAGTTTTTGTCTTTTCAAGTGCTGCATTAAATTTTTCAATTTCTTCTGCTGGATTTCCCTCTTTTTTTACAATTTCAACTTTTGGAGACTCTAATTTGTATGCTTTTGCAATTGAAACTCCAGCTGATGCTGCAATACCTTTTAACATAAGTACATCCTCCTCTTACTATGTATTAACTTATAAAAAGTGTTTTTTTTTTACTGATAGATATATTTTGCGATTAAAACGCTATCATTAGTCTATCCCTATATTTTATAATACCATTTTTTACAAGCATTATCAATCTATTATCTAAAATATTTTACATTCCAATTTTTCATACATATTTTCTTCAAAAACAATCGAACTACCAATGTTCTATTAAATTTATAAAAAAAGTATTTATATCTAATATTTTCACTAATCTTTATTTTAGATTTTTAATAAATGAATTGATTGATTTACATTTTTAAAATCTTTTATCATGAAACTAAAAAAAGGAGAATAACACCTATTCCCCTTAAAAACAATCTATATCAATACACTATAAATAATCAATCATTTACAATTAACTTTTATATTGAAGAATGCTTTTTATTTAATTTTTGATGGTATTTTCGAAGCATTTCATCATATTTTTCTTTTTCATCATCATGATTAATTTTATCAAAACGATAATGTTTCCGAATATATTCATTTAATTCTTTTGTTGTCTTAATAGCACCTTGTGTATTTAAGTGTACACCCTTATCTAAAGTATCCACAGACCAATTAATTGGATTCTTCATATTTAGATTTAAATCTAAATATGAAATATTTTTTTCTTGTGCATAAGTAGTCATTAACTCTTTTTTTGTTTTGTTCCATTCTCTTGCACCAGGTACTTTTAAATAAAGTAGAGAAATATTATTACTTTTACATAAAGATTCTATTTTACTTAAATACTTTCTTTCTGTATTTCCTAATTTATCCTCTGTATCCTTTTTCATATAATCTAAATCACCAAGATAAGGTTTTATTTTATCGCTCATTACAAATCCGTTAAATTTACTACCATATCCAAATAAAGTTTTTTTGACATCTTGGATTGTTATGTCATTATATCTATTATGATATAATGATATAGGAAATAACATTTTTAACTTTTGCTTAGGCGTAAAATTAAATACATCATCATTAATCATATTAATTTTATTCTTTGTTAATTTCATATTATCAATAACTTTTCGTTTATTTCCTTCTGTATATTCATGATTGTTAAATACACAGTTACTTTCTATCACAACCAATTTAGGAGTCTGTTTTTTTAAAGCCTCTTCTAACAAATAATACAATGTATAAATTCGCGCAGAAGGAGCTCCAATTACATAACTAGTTAAGTTATTTTCTTCCCAAATCAATGCCGGATTCACACTACGATAAATGCTGCTATCCCCTAAAACAAGTACATCGATAGAATCTTTTTTCTGTTGATATAATCCATTAATTGCTGGTGCAATTTCCCCATCTTTAGGAACCATTAATTTTGAGAAAAAATTCAATCCAAATAAAAATACAATAACAAAGATTAGAAATGCTAACACTGATTTTTTCATATTTTTTTTCATACTAGCACTTCCCCCTAAAACTCACCATATATAAAATCACTTGCATTATAACCTTCTCCATAAATACCTAAAACGATAATCATAAACAAGACTATTAAAATAATTCCATATCGCAAAAATAAGCTTTTTTCACTAAATACTTCATATATATCTGTCTTTTTCTCTTTAAGTATTGAAATAATCAAAATCATAAAGAATCCAATTCCTAAAATTACAAAATCCTTAGCTGATAAACCATGAATAAGGATGTTAAAATCGTGAACAGCAAAAATATTTGTAAACATTGTCCATGCATCATTTAAAGAATGTGATCTAAAAATCAACATTCCTCCAAACACAACTAAAGTCGTACGTATGATAGAAAATAATATATACAATTTTGATTCATTAGTGATATTAAGATTATCTTTTAACTTATTAAAATATGGTTGTAACAACAACCCTAACATCATTATAAAATAATAATATAAACCATAAACTATATATTTCCAACTTGCACCATGCCAAAATCCGTTAAAAAACCAAACAAAGAATAAAGGAAATGCACTTAAAATAAATTTACCAAAATATCCTTTCATATGTTTTTTTACAGCTCGATTCAAATTCATATTCATAGAGGATAGTGAAACAGAATAGAAAACATAATCTTTTAACCATGTACCTAATGTTTTATGCCATCTACGCCAAAATTCAGCAATTGTTTTTGAAAAAAATGGTTGCGCAAAGTTTTGTTCCATATAAATACCAAATAAGTATCCAGTACCACGAACCAAATCCATAGCTCCACTAAATTCAGCATAAATTTGAAATGTATATAATGCTACTGCTAAAAATGCAGTAAATCCTCCTATGGATGTACCAAAAACTGTATTTACGTATAGCGCTGCACGATCTGCAATTACAAGTTTTTTAAACAATCCCCATAAAATCAAATATAATCCACATTTAATATTTCTTATATCAAACTTATTTCCAATATACAATTGCTCTGATAACTGATCAAAACGAGAAATTGGACCTTCTGTCATTTGTGGAAAGAAAGATAAATATAAAGCTACTTTCCCCAAGTTTTTACTTGCCTGGTATTTTCCACGATATACGTCTACTACATAGCTAATTGCCATTAACGTATAATATGAAATACCTAAAGGTAAAATAAATTTTTTCATTGGAATTATGAATTCTAAATGCAATGCACTACACAAAGCGTTTATATTTCCAACAAAAAATCCATAATATTTTAAATATAATAAGATTCCAACATTTACACATAAAATTAAAAAAACGATCCATTTTTTTCGTTTTTTAATTTTATTTTTAAATGCTTTTTTTTGTTCTTTTTCTAATGTTTTTATATTATTCTTTTGTAAATCTGTTTGCTTTTGAATCAACAATCCCCCTATATACACACTAAAAATACTTGCAAATAGGAAAACAATTAACCAGTTTGAAGCAGCAAAATAAAATACAATATTTGCTAATAATAAAATAATCCATCGATATGTTTTTGGTACTATATAATACATAGTACATGTAATAAGTACCAAAAACATGAAAGGAAACGAAATCAACGACATATAAATAAATTACTCCTCAGATAAACGTTGAATTAACGCATATAAACTTTCTACATCGTTAAATGATTCTGGTTGAACTTCCATAACAGGAATTTCAACATCAAATTCATCATCGATTGCTGCAATAATTTCAACAATATCAAATGAATCTAATAAACCATCTTCAACTAATTTCTTTTCATTACGAAAATCAACGCCTGCTTTAATTCCTTCTAATAATTCAATCAACTTTTCCATTTATTTTTCCTCCTTATATAAAGCCTTTAATGCTTTTCTATCAATTTTTCCATTTGCATTATGTGGCATACGCTTTATTTTCATCATCTTGTTTGGAAGCATATAATTAGGTAATTTTTTCTTAGCTTCTGTAAGAATCATACTATCGTCCAAATCTTTACCTTGGTAAAATAAAACAATCCAACGATGCACTTCATCATAAATACATGCACAAGAGTCAATTCCCTCTAGAGCAAATATAGCATTTTCAATCTCTCCTAGTTCAATACGATATCCCATATGTTTTATTTGAAAATCTTTTCTAGATAAATACATAAGTTCTCCATATGAATTATATTTTACAATATCCCCTGTACGATAAATAACCTCAGGATAGTTTTTTTGCAATGGATTCTGAATAAATGCTTCTGCAGTTTTTTCTTTTTGTTTATAATATCCATTTGCTAAAAAGCTTCCTCTTACACACAACTCTCCTGGTTCTCCAATAGCTGCTTCTTCATCACGTTCATTTAATAAAATAACATCACAATTATTACAAGCATTTCCAATTGGTAATGCTTCATCATCATTAAATTCACGGTTTACTACGTAATATGTACAAATATCTGTGACCTCTGTTGGTCCATATAAATTTGCATACATCGCGTTTGGCAATTTTGAACGCCAATAATTCAAAATTTTCGTTGGCATAACTTCTCCAGCAAATAATACTTTTTCAATATTGACTGGTAAAATTGCATCAAGAGCTCTTAAATTTGCTACAATACCTAAAGCACTTGGTACCCAATAAATCGTATTAATTTTATTTTCTACTAAGCAATTTAATAATTTAGCAGGAAATGAAAAATACATTTTTGGCAAAATATATAATGTTGCTCCAGACATTAATGTTGCAAATATGTCCAAGACAGACATACTAAAATAGAACGGAGTCTGATTTCCAAAAATAGTTTTTTCTGTAATATCAAAGGTTTCACATACCCATGTTGCATATGAAATAACTCCACGATGTGATACTACTGTACCTTTCGGCATACCAGTTGATCCTGATGTAAATAATATATATGCAGGATCTGTATCAATCATTTTACGATAAACATTATTCAATATTTTTTCATCAATTTCATTGTCACAAATATCTTCATACAATAAAACATTTCCGCTAAAATTTAGTTTTTCAGCAAGTTTATAATTCTTTTTATCAGTAATCAAAATTTTTGTTTCTAATGTATCAAGAATTAAATTTATGCGATCTACAGGCATTTTCACATCTAAAATTGTATAGTAGTTTCCACTGTACAATGTTCCTATCATAGAAGATAATGCAGAAATACTCTTATCGATTAAAATAACAACTGGTTGATTTCTGTTCTGTATATGGGCATAAATCGAAGTCCCAATAGATTTCGCTTCTGTATCAAACTCTTGATACGTAACTTCTCTATTAGGTTCTTTAAACATACACTTGTTTGAGTTTAAAGTTACACTCTTTTTCAGCATATCAACAATATTTTTCATATAACAACACCTCAATTTCCTATAATAGTATACCATGTGTATATGTTTTTGGGTATCAAATTTATTTTTTTAATACTTAAATTTTCTTAATAATTTATGAATCTAAGTTTTATTCATACACATTATTATTTTTATATTATATACTATAAATATCATTACATATAATAATTAGCGAATTAAATAGAAAGAGGTATATCTATGATCATTGGAATTGGATGCGATATTATAAAAATTGAACGAATCACCAAGTATTTAAATAAAAATATTTCCTTAAATTTTTTAACTGACAATGAATTAAAAATTTGTAATCAATTTTCTTTATCTCGTAAAGCAGAATGGATTGCTGGACGATTTGCGGCAAAAGAAGCAATATATAAAGCATGTCACAATTCAATCGACTGTACTATTTATGACTTTGAAGTTTTACAAAATGATGATGGATCTCCTTATTGTAAAATTGAGAATTACATAGTACACCTATCTATTTCACATGAAAAAGAATATGCTATTGCTTATGCAATTGTGGAATCTATATACTAAAACAGATGTCTTACGACATCTGTTTTATCTTAAGAAAATAAGCCATACGACAAAATAAAGTATCGCACAAATTATAATAATTGGTGGAAGAAAAGTAATTAAAGCTGCAATTACCATTGCAAAGGTATCCCCTTTTTCTAATTCCACATTTTTTAATTTATCTTCATCTACTTCATTTAGTCTTTTTTTTATATCGCTTCTATTTATTTTCACTAGCTAAACCTCTTAAATGACATGCAACAAAATGTTCTGGTTCAACTTCAACCCATTGCGGTCTTTCTGTTTTACATTTTTCTGTTGCATACTTACAACGTGTATGAAATTTACATCCTTTTGGTGGATTTACTGGACTTGGAATATCTCCCTCTAGAATTTGTAATTCTTTATTATTTACATCTGTTGTAGGAATTGCATTTAATAAAGCTTCTGTATATGGATGTAATGGATTACGGAAAATATCTTCAGATTTTGCGCTTTCTACCATATTTCCTAAATACATAACACCAATTCTATCGGATATATATTTAACAACACTTAAATCATGAGAAATAAATAAATATGTTAAATTTTGTGTTTCTTTAAGTTCTTGCAACAAGTTCAATACTTGTGATTGAATAGAAACATCAAGTGCAGATACTGCTTCATCACAAACAATAAATTTAGGATTTAACGCTAATGCACGCGCAATCCCGATACGTTGACGTTGCCCACCAGAGAATTGATGTGGATAACGATGAATAAAATACGCTTCCAATCCACATTTCTTCATAACTTCAATAATATAGTCTTCTAATTCTTGACTACCTTTTTTAAATTTATTTTGTCCAACTAACGGTTCAGAAATAATCTGACCAACTGTTAAACGAGGATTTAATGATGAATATGGATCCTGGAAGATAATTTGTAAATCTTCACGCAAAATACGCATTTCTTCTGTTGTTAACCTTGGAAGTTCAATACCATGTTCCCATTTAGTATCAACTTTATCAAAATCTTTTTCTGAACGATATGCATCTTTCATTTTTTCAATTTTTTTGATAATTTCATCATGTGATGCTTCAGCAGCACTTACTTCACTTTCACTAGCATTTGATTTTTTTAAGTCTGCAACTTTACATCCAGCGTTGTATTCTTCTAATAAAACTGAAGATACTTCTGAATGATTTGATGAAAAGTATAAACCACCACACAAACGTTGCAAATGATCTACTGCACTTTCATATGCATCACTTGATGTATGATTAGGATCATTTAAATCCACTTTATCTTTTAACTTCTTTGCTTTTTCAAATAATTTTGCTAAATTCGACAAATCTTGTTTATAGTATTTTGGTTGATATTCGTAAACAGTACGTCCAAAATATACTGTTTCACCACGTGTTTGTTCATATAACTGTAATAAAACACGTCCTAATGTAGATTTACCACAACCAGATTCGCCAACTAAGCCATAAGTTTCACCCTCATGAATAGTAATTGTAATACCATCATTTGCTTTAACGAACAATTGATCTTTTTGAAAAATAGATTCTTTCTTAACTGGGAAATATTGTCGTAAATTATTAATTTCAATTAATTTCTTCTTTTCCATTATTTGTTACCTCCTCGTACTACAGGGTAGAAACAACGGATACTATGATTTGGTCCAACCTCTTTTAATTCAGGTTCTTCGTTTCTACATTTGTCTGTTGCATATTTACAACGAGGTGCAAACTTACATCCCTTTGGTAAAGCTAAAGGATGAGGAACAGATCCTGGAATCACATCCAACTTCTCAGAACGATCTGTATTCAATCTAGGAATTGAAGTCAATAATCCTTCTGTATATGGATGTATACAAGTATGATCCATAAAAATATTGTCTACTGGAGCCGTTTCAACAACTTGACCACAATACATAACTGCAACATCGTCAGCCATTTGATTGATTACCCCTAAATCATGAGTAATGAACATAATAGAAGTTCCTGTCTCTTTCTTCAAATCATTCATTAATTTTAGAATCTGTGCTTGAATCGTAACATCTAATGCTGTTGTAGGTTCATCTGCAATTAATAATTTTGGTTTACATGCAAGCGCCATCGCAATCATAACACGTTGGCGCATTCCTCCTGATAACTGAAATGGATAAGATTTATTCACTGTTTCAGGATTTGCAATTTTAACTTGGCGAAGCATTTCAATACTACGTTGCTCTGCTTCTTTTTTGCTTAATCCTTGATGAAGCATCAAAACTTCACTAATTTGACGATTGATAGTAAATACCGGATTCAATGAAGTCATTGGCTCTTGGAAAATAACAGATATATCATTTCCACGAATCGATTGCATTTCTGTTTCAGATAAATCAGAAATAACTTTTCCTTCGAATTTGATTTCACCTTCATATATTTTTTGATTACTTTCAAATAATTTTAAAATACTCATAGCAGTCTGACTTTTTCCACTACCAGACTCACCAACTACACCAAGTGTACGTCCTTCGTCAATTGATAGACTTACACCATTTACTGCCTTAATTAAACCTTTTTTGGTATCAAAATAAGTGTGTAGATTATTAATTTCTAGTAATTTCATGTTCTTCACCCCTATTTCTCATTTTCCTTTGGATCTAGCGCTTCACGTAAAGCATCTCCAATAAGATTAATACCTAACGCTGCAATAACTACACAAACTGCTGGTGTAATCCATTGCCACCAATAATTTTCAATTACCGTCGCTTTTTGTGCACCATTTAGCATATTACCCCAAGATGGCATAGGATCTTGCACACCAAATCCTAAGAATGATAATGCAGCTTCCATCAGCATCTTATCAGCATATGATAATGTCATATTTACAATACAAATATTCATTACATTTGGTAAAATATGACGAATAACAATAGATCTTTCTTTTATTCCTAATGCACGTGCAGCTAATACAAAATCTTTTTCACGTTCAATTAAAATTTGAGCACGAACTAAGCGAGCCATACCTGGCCATGCAATAACACCTAATATAATCATAATCAAATACATTTTTTGATCCGATGTCATACTATTACCTAAAGAAGCAGATAAAGTTATAACTAAAGGCATGAATGGAATAGAACTTATGATTTCAGCAAAACGCATTAACAAGTTATCAATTTTTCCACCTTTAAATCCGGCAATCATACCAATTAATAATCCAAGGAAAGTTTCAATTACAACAGCAATAATTCCAACAACTAATGTAACACGTCCACCATGCATTAATCTTGTTAAGTAATCACGTCCTTGAACATCAGTACCTAATACGTAGCCATTATTCCCCCATGCATGTATCTGATTATTATCATCTACTGCATACATTTGAAAATAACTAGCAAATATTTGTTTTATATTTTTTGCATCTTTAGGGATATTAATTTCATTTAAACTATTGCTTCCCCATGCATAAACTTTTCCACTTTCACCGACCATATAAAGAGAAGATCTTCCAGCAGCAATATCAATTATTTTTTCATCCACTTGTGGAATATTGCTCATTAAACCATTTTCATTGCTTCCCCAAACATGAACTTTTCCTTCTTCATCAAGGGCAATTCCATTAGAAGCAGACATTTTTGCTTTTATAACTTTTACACTACCATCTGTTAACTCTTTAGGTACTTTCGAAAATTCATTCCCAACTGCACCCATGGTAGCAATTGTTCCATCTTTTAATACTAATACCATATTATAACTGCTAGCATCCATAGATTTGATTTTCCCTTGAATTTCTTCTGGAACATAATCCATTCCGTTTGCATTTGTTGCTCCCATAACATAAAGTTTACCTTTATCTGATAAGACAGCACTATATAAATCATTTGCAGTTATATCTACTAACTTTTCATCTTCTGCCATCAAAGCCTTAACTTCATATGTTAGTTCTGCTTGGTGAAAGTCATTTTTACCCCAACCAATGAATTCACCAGTATCAGTAAGAGCTACAACATGTCGATCACCCGCAGCAATTTTTACAATATCTGTTCCTAATTCATTAGGTAATTCTGTTGCACCATCTGTATCTTTTCCCCAAGCATATACTTTTCCTTCATCTGTTAACCCCACAGAAAATGTTATTCCTGAGCTAATTTGTACAATATTTTTCCCTTCTAATTCAGATGGATATTTTAAATATCCTTTTCCTGGACCAATATTTTGTAAAACTGATTCATGATAAAGTGGATCTATTTTATGAAAAGCACCACCGATATATGAAAAACTAAAAATTCCAATAAATAAAACTGCACCTATAATTGTATATTTGTTATGTAAAAAGTTAGATAAAATAACCTTCGCAGGTGATTTTATTTCTTCTTCCTCAAATACATTTAATTCTTTTTTTCTACCACCAAAAGAAAACAGACGTTTAAACATTCTACCAAAGGCTGAAAAAATCGACTGCTTTTGTTTATTATCTTTGCTTGCCATCTGTTTGCCTCCTTAATCCAATTTTACACGTGGATCAACCAACGCATATGTAATATCTGCAATGAAATTTGAAACTAGATAAATCACTACATAGAATAAATTCATAGAAGCAACCAACCATATATCACGAGCATTTAACCCTTGAAGTAAAATATACCCCAAACCATTCCATTTAAAAACAGATTCCGTAATCATAGATCCACTAAACAACATGCCAATTTGTGTAATAACAATTGTTACAACTGGAATTAAAGCATTGCGGAATGCATGTGAATAAATAATCACTTTTTGGCTTAACCCTTTTGAGCGAGCCGTACGAATAAAATCAAGATTTAATACTTCTAACATTGCATTTCTTACATAACGCATTGTACCTGCCAATTGAATTATTGTTAGCGTTGTAACTGGCAAAATCAAATGTTTTATCCAAGATAGAATATAAGCACCAGTAGATAATCCTTGTTCTGGCATACCAAAAGAAGGAAGCCATCCTAATTTAAAACTAAATATAAATATTAAACAAAGTCCTAAGAAAAATGTAGGAACGCTCATTCCAATCAATGTAAATACTTGCCAAAACTGATCAAACAACGATCCTTTTTTCACCGCAGAACGAATTCCTACTAAAATAGAAATCCCTAAAGAAAAAATCAAAACAAAGATGTTTAAAAATACTGTGTTCTTCAATGGTTCTGCAACTACATTTTTTACTTCCGTATGATATGTTGATGACATTCCTAAATCACCATGTGCTAAGTTTCCCATCCATCTAACATATTGTGTAACAATATCTTTATCTAATCCTAAGCTCTCTCGTGCAGCTTCTACACGGGCGTCATATGTTTCCGGTCGTCCACCTTGTACCATTAATTTTGCAGGGTCTCCTGGCATGACTTTAATCAAACCAAATAATATTATTGAGATAATAAAGACCACCGGAATCAATGACAAAATACGCTTAACTATATATCTAAGCATTACAATTCTCCTCTCGATAAAACACAAACAATAAAGAAGAAGACAGCTAGGAAGCTGCCTTCTTCCTTAATAGTTTTATTACTATATTTTTTTATTCAATTGTGAAATTACAAATATTTTTTGCCCAATTACGGAATGGAGTTGTTTTAAATCCCTTCACTTTACTAGATGCAAAATCGTAATAATCATTTGTATAAGTAGGAATTACAGGTAACAAATAATTCCAACGTTTTTGGTATTCTTTCCAATTTGCTTCATATTCTTCTGTTGAAGAAGATGCTCTTAATTTTTCAACAATCTTATTTAATTCATCATCATTAATTCCTGATGGATTGTAGTTTGGATATTCTGCATATTTTCCATGAACTTCATCATGTGGATCTGGTACTTCTGTATATGCAGTAGCCATATTATATACATTGTACTGAACATCAGATTTTTGTTTTTCAGAATAGCATTTAATCATTGTTGCGAAATCTTTAACTGTAATTTCATACTTCATACCTACTAAAGGAGCATTTTTTGTAAGTTGTAATTTGATATTATCAGTAATTGGATTTTTTTCTGTACCAATATGACTTATTGATAGTACTTCTCCTTTTTCATTATAACGTAAATAATCTGCACTTGCTTTACTTGAATCAAATGGAGTTGATCCGTCTTTCTCGAATCGATATGGTGATTCATTTAAAGCTTCATTTGCTTTATCAATAGAGAATGTATATGGATTAAGTTCTTTTTTCACCCATTCTTTATTCTTCTGGTATACTTTCTGTGCTGGTCCATAATCAGAATAACATGCATATCCGTATCCTTTCATGGCAGCGTTGCTAATTGAATCTGTATTAATTAAATAGCCAATTGCATGACGTACATTCACATCTTGTGTTGCTCCATAGTAACAAGATAATGGCATTGTTCCATATCCATTACGTGGATAATGAACAACGGTATATGCGTCACCTTTTTCTTTTACTTTATCAATTTTTTCAGCTTCTACAACACCGAAAATCAAATCAACTTCTCCTGCAACAAGTGTATCTGCATCCTTATCTGCATCAAGTGACTTCATAACAATTTTTTCGATTGCTGGTTTTTTACCTTTCCAATCTCCTGCATATTCTTTATTTGCTTCTAATTGAACTTGTTTATTTTTATATCCTTTAAAACTATAAGCTCCACATGTTACTGTTGGATTTTTAATGTAATCATTTTTTACATTAACTGCTACATCAGCCAACTCTTTTAAATTAACTTTTGTTCCCTCATCTGTAGCTTCAAATTTTGCATCTTTGGCAAGTACATGTTTTGGAAGGGGTTCTCCCATAACAAATCTCTTTTCCCAATAATATGGTAGGTTTTCTTTTGAAATTGTTACTGAGAATGTTAAATCATCAATTTTCTTAACACCTGCTAAAACATCGGTTTTTCCCTCATTAAATTGATTAAAACCTACGATTTCAACACCTGTTGGATTACATCCAGCTTTTGTCCAACCATTAGACGCACGTAACACAAAGTTAAACACATAATCATCAGCAGTAACTGGCTCTCCATCGTTCCATTTTAATCCATCTTTTAGTTTAATTGTAAAAGTTTTAGAACCGTCTTTATTTTCTTCGGTTTTTGGATCACCATCTAATGTCACTTTTGTTTCCCAAATCAAATTTCCATCATTGTCAACATCTACAGGATTATAGCCATGAATTAATTTACGAACATCGGCATCGTAACTGTTGTTTGTTACGCCATCAACGAAATCTCCATTCATATCTTGTGTTCCAACTACAAGTTTGTTTTCATTTTTTTCTCCACCACAACCTGCAAGTGATACGGCCATTAATGCTGCGGCTGCAAGCGTTAATAACTTTTTCATAATTATCTCCCTCCTATTTATTTTGATAATGACCACATTATACTCTCATTTTCAAAAAAATACAACGAAAATTTTATTTTTTTCACACATTTTTTTTGAAATTTATTTCAAAAATGTGAAATTATTTTTCATATTTGTAAATTTGTTGTTTTTTTTGTTGTATAATTCATACGTTTTTCATACAACATATATAATATGTATTTGAATTGTAAACATTTGTGTACAAAATACATCAATGTTTATTTATTTATTTTTTTTACAAGATTTTAAGGTTTTTTTATAATTTTTGTATTTGACTCGAAAATCTAATAAAAAAATTTAAAACTACTTCAGTTATTATGATAACATATATCTATGAAACAAAATGTAAATGATATTTTTTTCAAAACTTTCACATCATTTTTAGTTTACTTTTTCGTTCTATTTAGATCATATAGAGCACTCATTCCATCCAACGCTATATCATTTAATAACAAGTAACCTGCTAATTTAATATTTTTAAAAGCAATAATAACAATGGCAATTACAATTCCAAAAGATAATATATGTAATGTCCTTTGATTTTTTTTTGAAACAGCTTCTATATTCTTCATAACTTCAATTATATGCTGATGCTTTATTATATAACTATCCATTAAAATTAATAGAATCCAAAAAAATAGTAAATCTGGAGTATATGTATATAAAAACAATGGCATGCATAGTAATTCAACAATATTTGCTTTCATTATATCTAAAATAATCTCTTTATCCATTTTAAAAATCACCTCTTCTTATATTATATCAAATTGCCAAATATATAGTTTAATCAAAAAAAAGCATAAGATAATTTAATACTTTATCTTACACCTTTATTAAAACAATTCTATTCTATTGCTTCACTATATTCTTCCCATTGTTCCATATAATGTTCTATCTCATTATGTACATCATCGATTTTACTATCTAATTCACTCATTTTTTTATAGTCATGATAGTATTCGGGTTCAAATCGAAGTTCTCTTAATTTTTCTAATTCTGCTTCTTTTTCTTCTATTTTCTTTTCTAATTTTTTTATTTCTCTCGCATAATTAATATTTCTAACTGGTTGTTTCTTATTTTCTTTTTTTACAGTTGGAGTTTCTTGAACTGTTATTTGTTCATTTTTATGCATATAATCATTATAATTCATTGGATAATAAGTTGCTTGATCTCCAACAATCACTAAAATCGCTGTTGCTAATTTAGAAATAAAATAGCGATCATGACTTACAAATAACATTGTCCCTTCATAATCATGCAAAGATTCTTCTAATGCTTCTTTTCCGATTAAATCCAAATGATTCGTAGGTTCGTCCATAATTAAAAAATTTGGATGTGCTAACATCAATTTTACAAATGACAATCTTACTTTTTCTCCACCAGATAAACAGTCAACTGTTTTGAATACATCCTCTCCGCTAAACAAGAAACATCCTAAAGCCGTACGAATTTCTGTACGATTTAAATCGCTAAAATCATTCCAAGCTTCTTCAAGAACTGTATTATAAGGATTGAATTGAGACAATTCCTGATCAAAATATCCAACTTCAATTTGGTGCCCTAATAAATAATTCCCTGATAATGGTGGAATATCTCCCATAATCGTTTTTAAAAATGTTGATTTCCCTTTTCCATTAGGACCAATAACTGCAACTTTTTGTCCTTGCAAAATATCAACACTAATTTCACATAATGGAACATCATATCCAATTTTTAAATCTTTTACTTCTAAAACCCGTTTCCCGCCTCGAACATTTGGAGTAAAACGTGCATGAAATGATTTATTATCTACATTTGGATTTTCAATTCTTTCCATACGATCTAAGTATTTCATCTTACTTTGTGCAAATGCTGCTTTATTTTTTTTATAGCGGAATTTTTCAATTAATTCTTCCATTCTCTGTATTTCTTTTTGTTGTCTTGCATATGCTGATTTCTGTTGTTCTACATCACTTTTTTTGGTATTTACATAATTTGTATAGTTTCCAACATAACGTCGCATGATTCCATATTCTAACTCATACACAACATCAACTACATCATCTAAAAACATACGGTCATGGCTTACCACAACAACTGCTTTTGGATATCTTTTTACATATCCTTCTAACCATTCGATAGTATCAATATCTAAATGGTTTGTAGGTTCATCTAACAATAATACATCCGGTTTACTAAGCAATAATTTTACAAAAGCTAAACGTGTTTTTTGTCCACCAGAAAATGTTCCTACTTCACGTTCTAAATCTTCTTCGCAAAATCCAAATTTTGTAAAGACACTCATCATATCACTATGATATGTATAGCCACCTAATTCTTCATATTGTTGTTGAAGATTTGCATATTTATTTAAAATTGATTCACTATGATCATGAACCATTTGTTCACTTATTTCATCTAATTGTCGTCCAATTGATTTTACATATTGAAATGCTTTTTCTAATTCATCAATTACTCTTGCATGATCATCTGCAAATGTAGTTTGTTGCAAATAACCAACTGTTAAGTTATTCTCTTTATGGATTTCTCCTTTGTCTAACGGCTCTACATTTGCAATTGCTTTTAATAACGTTGTTTTTCCACATCCATTACGTCCTACAATTGCTATTTTTTCATTATTTCTTATTTCAAATTGAATATCTTCAAATACCGTTGTTGGTCCATAATATTTGCATCCCTTATGTATTTGATATTTCATTCATTACACCTGCCTATTCATTCGTATTACTTGCATTAATGCCTTCTGCAAAGGATAGTGCAATTTGTTTCATAATCTTTTCTTTATTCTCTTTCCAAAAATCTGCATCATTTTTATTCGTTAAATATCCTAAATTTATTTCAATTCCATTCATTCCATTTAAATCTTTAAAACTTGCATTCTGTTCCTCACTTTTATCAGAAAATTTAGCAGCAAACGTTGCCCTTCCACCACTTTCTCTTAAATACAAGTTATCATCATAAATCAATTTTCCATCTTTTCCTTTTAATAAAAGACCATTTGATATTCCTGGTGTATCCCCAAAATATTGTGCAGATAAAGTCATATTTAATTGTTTTTCTAATCCGTACGCAATGTTTCTCGCTAATAAATTACTCACATAATGACTATGACTAACTAAAACACCATGCATATCTTTATTCGTATCATTGCTAAATTTTAAAAATATATAATATTTCGCATTTTGCTTATATCCTTTAGCAATTCTACCATCATTACCGTAAGCTCGTCCTATCTCATCTTTAAACTCTTTTGTTATTCCAACACGTAATCCATACTTATCCTCTAATTCTTTTTTTAATATTTCAGCCGCCTCAAATAATTCATCATTTTCAACTAAACCATTCGCTTTTATACCTTCATCTGGCATCCAATCATAATCTGTACTCATACCATATGGGTCAATCATAACATCCACCTCATCCGCACTTGCTTTTTCGCTACTAACTTGTAAAAATAAATAATTATAATCGAGTGATTTTTGATCATCTTTCAATAAATCTTTATCAGCTATTAATGAAATTCGGTTTACTTTTCCATTTCTCTGTGCAGTAGTAAATGTATTTTCTTTCAATGGTTTATCAAAAACAACCCTTTTTTTTACTAAATTTTCAACGATATATACTTCATAAAATCCAGGTTCAATATCATCTAATATTATTTTTTGATCTACTTTATTTTCTATAGTCATAGAAATTGTTTTATTATTACATATGTTTTTTAATTCTACTGTTTTTCCACTTAAGGTATCTTTCATTTCAGATTCATACGTATCTTCATATAAATTCAAAGACTCTCCATAATAAAAATAGTCTTTTACAATTAAAATATTATTGTAATTTTTCGATAATTTTTTTACTGTTTCTTCATTATCTAATCCACAAACTGTAATTTTATTTATTTTATCTTTAGAAGGCAATAAAAATCCTATTACCAAGTAAATAACAATTAAAATAATTGCAAACATAGGAATCAAAAATTTCCAATCTTTAAATTTACTTTTTTGTCTTGGTTCATAGAATTCCATATTTTTTCCTTCCTTTCCTTAAAATTCAATATCTTTCATATGTTTTGGTTGTTGTTGCTTCTTTGGTGGATAACTCATATGATTCACCGATATTTCATGATTTAAATATTCTGTTGGATGATTTGCAATAGGAAACATTGTATCTTCAAACGGAACATATTTTACTGGTAAAACATCCTCTATTTTATAGATAATAGGTTTTTTTATAGGTGTAAAACACCATGTTAAATCATATCCAATCAATGAACTATTTTGATTCATTTTACCATATTCTCGTGCATTTTTTACATATTTATTCTTTAATCTTAATGGATTCATATGTAAATTTTCTAACAAAACAATCAATGCCATTAAAATCGTATTTTTTCTTCTCCACTTTATATCTATTTTTTTATTTTTACTTACATAATCAATAATAAAAACATCAATAAAAATACCATTTCCATCTTTGCATTTATTTCTTAATAAGTAATTATATTCTTTACAATATGTTCCTTTTAAACGAATCTTCATTGCAGGAATTGTAACATTATAATCTTTATGTGTTTCAAAACTTTGAACAATATACTTATTAGGATCTAAATCTTTTACAGCTTCTAAAAATCGACAATAATCACGATACATCATCGCAATATCCATATCATCATCCCACGGAATAAAACCTTGATGACGTACTGCACCAAGAGCACTTCCACCTGAAAGCCAATATGTAATTTGATGTTGTCTGCATACTGCATCAATATCCTTTAACATTTCTAATAATTTTAATTGTAAATCCCTTACCGTTATTTGTGTTCCATCTTTTCGTGTTTTTAAGATAAATTCTTCCATCTAATCACCATCTCCATTATAAAAGATAATTTTTATTACTACAATCGTTATAATGAAATATCACATTTTTGTAATATTTGCAAGCCTTTTTCAAAAACATGGAAAAAGACCTTCGAAAATTCGAAGATCTTATGTTACTAGAATACTAAATTTCTTGGTGTACGTGGGAATGGTTCAACATCACGAATGTTTTGCATTCCTGTTAAATACATCAACATACGATCAAATCCTAAACCAAATCCAGCATGTTTACATCCCCCATAGCGACGTAAATCCATGTACCATTGTAAGCTTTCATTTTCCATACCAATTTCTTTCATACGGGCTTCTAATACATCATAACGTTCTTCACGTTGACTTCCACCTACTAATTCTCCAACACCTGGCACTAATAAATCACAAGCAGCAACTGTCTTACCATCATCGTTCATACGCATATAGAATGCCTTAATATCTTTTGGATAATCGACTAAGAATACAGGACCGTTAACCACTTTTTCACACAAGTAGCGCTCATGCTCACTTTGTAAATCCATACCCCATTCAATATTATTGTTTTCAAATTCAACATCTGCTTTTTTCAATAACTCAATAGCTTCTGTATAAGTCATACGTTTAAACTCACTATTACGTACTTTTGTAATACGATCAATACATTCTTTATCAATCATACTATTAAAGAATTTCATTTCTTCCGGTGCATTTTCTAATACATAATCGATACAATATTTAATCATATCTTCGATTAAATCCATATCGTCTTCTAAATCAGCAAATGCAATTTCTGGTTCAATCATCCAAAATTCACTCGCATGACGAGTTGTATTTGAATTTTCAGCGCGGAATGTTGGACCGAATGTATAAACATCACGGAATGCCATTGCAAATGCTTCAACATGCAATTGACCAGATACTGTTAATGAAGCATGTTTTCCAAAGAAATCTTCATCATATTTTGCATCATCTCTTGTTGTAACTGTAAATGTTTCTCCAGCACCTTCCGCATCATTTCCTGTAATTAATGGTGTATGTACATATACAAACCCTTGATTTTGGAAAAATTCATGAATTGCCATTGATAATACAGAACGTAAACGGAAAATAGCATAGAAGGTATTTGCACGTGGACGTAAATGAGGAATTTCTCTTAAGTATTCAAAACTGTGACGTTTTTTCTGTAATGGATAGTCACGATCACAATCTCCTTCTAATACTGCTTCTGTCACTGCAATTTCAAATGGTTGTCTTCCATCTGGAGTCAATTGAATTTTCCCTGTAATTGTAACAGCTGCTCCAGTAGGGAATTTTTTTATTTCTTCAAAATTTTTAACTTCTTGTTGATAAACAAGTTGTGCATTACGGAAATAAGTCCCATCATTTAATTCAATAAATCCTAATTTCCCACTACAACGATTTGTACGAACCCATCCTTGGATTTGTACATATTCCATGCTGTCTAATTCAACATGGGATCCACTTAAAACTATTTCATATAGTTCACGAATAGTCATAAATTCAAACATATTATTTCCTCCTATAATGACCTTAGGAACATAAAAAAACGTTCCTTTTCAGGAACGTAATTATTACGCGGTGCCATCCTGATTCCTGCTATGAATATAACAGACATCTTGATTATGGATATAACGCCATCCTATACGGAATCGTCTACTATTATTTCTCCGATTCAACTCCACAGTTGTTCATATAAAGTAACATTTGGTTTCGGCTTCCACCATCCCGAATTCGCTAGCCAATGAACTACTTTATTGTTCTGTTTCAACGTTCTACATTTAAACTGTTTGTTTCAAAAACAAGTTCCTGTATAGATGATACCACATCTACACTCTTTAATACAACCCCTTTTGGAATTTGTATATGTTCATGAGTAAAGTCTACTAACCCTGTAATTCCACATTTAATCAAACGATCCACCGTTGATTGAATATTTTCACTAATTGCTAGAATTGCAATACGGCAACCTTCCGGAAAACGATCTTCCAACTCATTAATATCATAAACCGGAATACCAAAACGTACTCCTTGACGATCTGGATTAATATCAAACGCACATGTGATTTCTCCTACAACATAATCCCACTTATTATACTTCATCAACGCTCTACCCATATTACCAGCTCCAACTAAAATGATTTTTTCATCAAAGTCCATTCCAAGTTGTTGATTAAAAATATCAATTAATTTATTTACATCATAACCATATCCTTGTTTTCCTAAATTTCCAAGAAAAGAAAAATCTCTACGAATTGTTGTTGGTTCAATATTTACAACGCTTGCAAGTTCTTTTGACATGATTCTTTCTATTCCTGAATGTTTTAATTTACGTAAAGCTTTTAAATACACTGGATATCGTTGAAGTGTTGCTTTTGGTACATTTTTTTCTGCCATTTTTTCATCACCTAGTGAAATTATAGCACAATAATCGCGCTTTGTGAACATTTTGTCATTGTTAACTATTATATTTTCATCTACTTTCTTCTATGCAATCCTCGATTATGACTCATCTCTTTTATTAGTCCAAATATACTTTTATGATAGGGAATAAACACATCATTTTCTATCATTTTGTATATTTCTTCCTGCGATACCCATTTAACTTTTTCAACTTCATCTGTTTGTAATACGAAATCACAAATATTTCCATCATACTGTATTGCATAAAAATCAACAAAAGAATGAATACCATAACTACGAAAAAGTGGTATTTGATGCGAAAAATCATATAAAATTCCAACTTCTTCAAATAATTCCCGTTGTGCTGCTTGTTGTGAGTTTTCCCCACATACTGCACTACCTCCTACTCCAAAATCCCAATATCCTGGATAACTTTCTTTATTTAACGTTCGTTTTTGAATCAATAAATTTCCATTTTGATCATAAATCGCAATATGAACAACCAAATGAAACTCTCCCTCATTCATTTTGTTTCCTCGTAATACTTTTTTCTCAGTTTTACTTCCATCTACTGAATAAATATCCCAATATTCCATTATAATTGCCTCCTTGTAAAGAAAAAACGATCTATTTCGATCGTTTATTCACTATCTCTTTCTAATTCCATTCCAGGATTTGCCGTTAAAGAAAAATCTGCACGTTCTCCATGTAAATATGCAACCGTTCCTGCAACTCCAATCATTGCCGCATTATCTGTACAACATGATAATGGTGGAATTACAAAATCCACATTTGGATATTCGTTTGCTAAATCCTCTGTAATTTTTTTACGTAAACAAGAATTAGCTGCAACTCCTCCTGCTAATACCATTTGTTTTGGTTTATATAAATCTAATGCTTTTCTTGCTCTTAATAACAATGCTTCAAAAGCTGTTTCTTGATAAGAGCATGCCAAATCTTCTGGTTTAAATTCTTCACCTTTTCGTTTACAGCGATCAATAAATTGTAATACACTACTTTTCAATCCACTAAAAGAAAAATCTAATTCGTTTTCTGTTTTTGGTTTTGCAAGTGTATAAATAGGTTTTCCTTCTTTTGCAATACGGTCTACATAAACTCCACCCGGATAAGGCAACCCTAAAACACGTCCAACCTTATCCCCTGCTTCACCAATTGCATCATCTTGTGTAGTACCTAAAATTTCAAAACTCCATTCATTTTTCATATATACTAATTCAGTATGTCCTCCAGATACAACAAGTGCAATTAGTGGAAATTGTAACTCTGTAATTAATTGATTTGCATAAATATGTCCAGCAATATGATGTACTGGAACAAGTGGTTTATGAAAAGCCCATGCCAAAGTTTTTGCAGCTTGTACCCCTACATGCAATGAACCAACTAACCCTGGACCTTCTGTAACTGCAATTGCATCCATATCATCTACATCCATATTTGCTTTTGTTAACGCTTCTTCTATTACCATTGAAATATTTTCCACATGAATTCTACTTGCTACTTCAGGAATTACTCCACCAAAATCTTTATGTACATCAATTTGTGTTGCCACAACATTTGATACAATTTCTTTCGCATTTTTAATAATCGCAACTGCTGTTTCATCACAACTTGATTCAATTGCCAATATATAAGTATCTTTCATTTACAAACCTCCTATTGCTTTCACAAGCAAATCTGCATCTTCCCCATTATCTTGATAATAATTTTTACGAACATTCACTTTGATAAAGTCATACGCTTCATATAATTTATGAGCTGCTTGATTCGAAACACGTACTTCTAAAGATATTGTTTCACAATCATTTTTATTTGCCTGATCAATCATTACATCCATTAATTCATGCGCTTTTTTTTGCCCTCTAAATTTTGGATTCACTGCAATTTTAGCCAATTGACAAATTTCAAATGTAATCCAAAAATCAATATATCCGATAATCTTATGATCTTCTTCTAATACATATAATTGAGCAAATTCATTTTCCTCTAATTCATAAATATATTGTTCTTTATTCCATGGAACCGGAAAAGATATTGCGTCAATTTGAATAACATCATCAATATCTTCTACCTTCATTTTTCGTATCATGCTATTTTACCAAATACGCTTCTGTTTCTTTTAAATAATGAGGCGTTAATGTATGCACATTTTCAATTTTTCTTGCAAATGGTCGTAATTGCTTAAAGTTTTCCACAAAATTTATATCTACATATGGCAAATCAATTAATTCACTTTCTCCAATCACACGAACTTCTTTATTCGCAATATATTCTTTAATCTCATCTAGAGTCATAATACCTTCCGGCTCTACAAATTCACCTTTATTCAACAATGCTGTATATGCACGCTTACTTCTAGCATCTAACATTACAAACGTATTTTCTTCTAATCCTGCATACAATTGTAAAGTACTAATACAATATAATGGAATATGTTTTCGAGTACATAATACCTTTGCAACACTCATCGCAATACGAACTCCTGTATAACTTCCTGGTCCATCTGTAATCATAACTTCATCCAAATCATCTGCATCCCAACCAATTTGATCCATTAATGCAATTAATGTTGGAAATAAAGTTTCACTTTGTTGTTTCCAACAAGCTTCTTGAAAAGATGCTTGTATTTCTCCATCTTCCATCAATACAATTACTAAATTTTTATGGGCACTGTCCATGCATAATGTTTTCATTACAATTCCCCCTCAATCTTACAATATTTATCTCCTATACCAGTAATATTAAATATTCTGTTATCTTCATCCACACGATGTATATCAATAATCAATCTATTCTTTGGTAATTGATCTTCAATGAAATTCGGCCATTCTACAACACATACACCATCAGATTCATAATATTCTTCAAATCCTAAATCTTGTGAAATTCCTTCAAGTCGATACGCATCCATATGATAAAGAGGCATTCTACCCTGATAGATTTTCAAAATTGTAAAAGTTGGTGAATTAATTGTCTTTTTTACACCTAAACCTTTCCCTAATGATTTTGTAAATGTTGTTTTCCCCGCACCTAAATCACCAGTTAATGTAATCAACATTCCTGGTTCCATTAAAGATGCTAATTGTAATCCTAATGCTTCTGTTTCTTCTAATGAATGTATTTTTATTTGTTTCATATACTATTCCTTCTTATATCTATCTTAATTAATAATATCCTATTAGAAATTTACTTTTCTATATACTCCTTAAGTAAATTTCATCCATAAAAATTATAACGTTTTATATTTTCTTGTAAAGAACCTTGAACCATTTTTTCATATTTTATTAAACAACATCCTATTATTTATAAGTAACTCTAAATTATTCAACTCAGAAAATATTTTCTGACAGTGGTTTGAAAATCTTAGAATTGGGCAATTGATATAACAAAATAACTTAAACTACTTAAAGTACTCTTTCAGACCATTTGCATGGTCGTCCATGGAACAGGCTTTTGCAATTCATTCTTTCCTTATTTCCTACTTTAATAAAAAAAGATGATTTTAAAGTATTTTTTTCCTAAAATCATCTATAATTCAATGGTTTTCTACCACTTTTTTTCTGTTTGTCAACAAGCTGAAAAAATTACACAATTGTCGCAGATTTATTTTCTAATTTTTTCAATAAATTTTTAAAATAACGGAAAAATAATATCATTGTTGTACATACTGCAACAATATCTGCAACAGGCTCTGCTAAGAATACCGCAAATACTTTATCATTAAAGACTAATGGTAAAATATAAATCAATGGAATTAAAAGTAAAATTTTTCTATATAACGCTAAGAAAGTAGATGTTTTCGCATTACCTAACGCAATAAATGTTTGTTGGCAAGCCATTTGAATTCCCATCAATGCACTTCCTGCCATGTAAATTCGTAATGCCCATACAGATATATCAATTAAACTTCCATCATTTGTAAAAATAGAAACCACCATTTTGGGCATGATCATACAAATCAACCACATAATAAGTGTATATGTAAAACAACATGTAATTAAAATTTTAAATACATTTTTCATGCGTTCTGGTTTTTTTGCTCCATAGTTAAAACTAATAATTGGTTGAGAACCTTGTGTGAATCCATTTACTGGTAATAAAACAAATTGCATAACACTACCTAAAATCGTCATAGCTCCAACCGCACTATCTCCACCATATTTTAACAATGAAGAGTTAAAGCATAAAATAATTAAACTTTCTGTAGACTGCATTATAAAAGGAGCAACTCCTAACGCAATACAAGGCAATAAGACATCCTTTTTTATTTTTAAATATTGCTTATGAATTTTCAATCGTGTTTTTTTGCTGTTTAAAAAAGATAGTACCCAAATACATGAAATTCCTTGTGAAATAACAGTTGCAAGTGCTGCTCCTTTTACACCTAAATGAAATCCAAAAATTAAAATTGGATCTAGTATAATATTCGCTATTGCTCCAATAACAACTGTCATCATGCTCATTTTTGAATATCCTTGCGCAGAAATAAAAGTATTCATCCCTAATGTCATCATTACAAATATTGTTCCTAAAGAATAAATAAACATGTAATCTTTTGCATATGGTAGTGTATTTTCACTTGCACCAAACGCAGTAAGGATTGGTCCTTGAAACAAAATTACTAGTAACGTAATAAGTATAGAACTAATAAATAATGCGCTAAAACAATTCCCTAAAATATTTTCAGCTGCTTTATTGTTTTCTTTTCCCATAAATATAGATGCACGGGGCGCTCCACCACTTCCTATCAATTGAGAAAATGCTGCAATTACCATCAATACTGGAAAACAAATTCCAACTCCTGTTAAAGCAGTCGCTCCAACTTCTGGAATATGCCCAATATACATTCGATCCACCATATTATATAACGCATTAACAACCTGTGATGCTATTGCTGGAATTGATAACATAAAAAATAACTTTCCAACTGGTGCATTTCCTAAATCAATTTGTTTCGTTGCACTCATAAAATCACTCCTTTAAATAAAATAAACTATGAAATTTTACCATATTTTTACTAATATTTCAATTTTACAACTACTTGTTTTATATAAAATAAGTTACTTTTAGAAAAATATTACTATTTTTTTTCTAAATTTTTTAATCCAAATCCCATTGGCATAAGATCTTTTAATCGATATATAGAATATTGGTCTTTCTCTTTTACAAGGAGTATTTGAAAATCACCATCACAGAATTCATTCATAACTTGACGACACACTCCGCAAGGGGCACAGTAATCATTCGGTTTTTCATTTTCTTTTCCACCAACAATCGCAATTGCTTTAAATTCTCTTTCACCTTCACTAATTGCTTTAAAGAAAGCTACACGTTCTGCACAAATTGTTGGTGAATAAGATGCATTTTCAATATTACAACCTGAAAATATTTTTCCTTTTTTACTAAGTAATGCTGCTCCTACTGTAAAATGGGAATATGGTGCATAAGAATATTCTCTCATTTTAATTGCAGTGCAAACTAATTCCTCATATTGTTTCATAATCTCATTCTTCCAATAATTTAATTAAACGACTTGTTCCTAATCGATCTGCACCTAGTTCAATAAATTTTTCGGCATCCTCTATGGAATGAATTCCACCTGCTGCTTTTACTTTTACATCTTTTCCAACATATTTTCTCATTAATTGAACATCCTCAAATGTTGCTCCTGCTATTGAAAAACCTGTTGAAGTTTTAATATAATCCGCTTTAGCATTTGTCACAATCTTACACATTTTTATTTTTTCCTCATTTGTTAATAAACATGTTTCAATAATTACTTTCAATACTTTTCCACAACAAGCTTCTTTAACTTCCTTAATTTCATTTTCAACATAAGAATAATTTTTAGCTTTTAAAGCTCCAAGGTTAATTACCATATCAATTTCTTCTGCTCCATTTGTTATAGCGTCTTTGGTTTCAAATACTTTTACTTCAGTTGTCGTATTTCCATTAGGAAAGCCGATTACAGTACAAATGTTTAATTTATCTTTTACATAATCTTTTGCTTTTTTCACAAAACATGGTGGAATACAAATAGATGCAACCTGATATTTCATTCCATCATCACATATCTGCTTAATTTGTTCCCATGTTGCGGTTTGTTTTAATAATGTATGATCGGTTTTACTTAGTATATCTATTTTATTCATATTTTTCTCCTGTTTTTATTTTATTAATTCATCCAAAAGAGATGTTCCAATTGTATTTTTTGGCATTTCAATTTCAAAATTATCTGCAATTGTAGCTCCAATTACTGCGAAAGTATCTTGTTCTGGTAATGGACCACCTTTTTTCATTGATTTTGACCATGCTATAAACGGCACTTTTTCTCTTGTATGATCGGTTCCTTTATAGGTTGGATCATTTCCGTGATCTGCTGTTATAATTAATAAATCATCTTCTCGCAAACACTTCATCAATTCTCCTAATTTTTCATCAAACTTATCAACTTCTTCACCATATCCTTTAACATTTCTACGATGTCCCCATAAAGCATCAAAATCTACTAAATTTGTAAAGCATAATCCCATAAAATCTTTTTTTGTCATCTGTATGGTTTGTTCCATTCCATGAACAGAAGATTTTGATTTATAAGATTCTGTAATTCCTTCTCCATCAAAAATATCATTGATTTTACCTACAGAAATCACATCGTATCCTTTTTCTTTTAATTCATTCAATACTGTTTTTCCATAGGGTTTCAATGCGTAATC
>JARHZK010000175.1 GCA_029258245.1 Longicatena sp.
CCTAAAAGATATTTTCGAACGATGGAAGAAATGCAACAACTATATGATAAAAAGGATTTGCAGAGAACAGATGAAATTGCTTCAATGTGCAATGTAGAAATGAAATTTGAAAAAGCAATATTACCAAAATTTAAAAATCGATATGGATTAACAAGTGAAGAGTTTCTACAAAAATTATGTCATAAGGGTTTAGAAAAAAGGATGAACTATGGAAATGTACCTAATGAATATGTCAAAAGATTAGAATATGAATTGAATGTTATTATATCAATGGGGTATGCTGATTATTTCTTGATAGTGTGGGACTTCATTCGGTTTGCTAAAACGAGAAATATTTATATTGGACCAGGAAGAGGAAGTGCTGCAGGTTCATTAGTTGCTTATTGTTTAGGAATTACACATGCTGATCCAATTAAGTATGGATTATTATTTGAAAGGTTTTTGAATCCTAGTAGAGTATCTATGCCAGATATTGATACGGATTTCCCGGATAATCGTCGTGATGAAGTAATTCAATATGTTTATGATTTATATGGAAAACATAAGGTATCTCATATTATTACATTTAATACATTAGCGGCAAAACAAGTGTTAAGAGATGTCGGAAGAGTTTTACAAATTCCTATAAGGCAAATCGACTATTTATGCAAATTAGTTCCAAATCGACCAAAAATTACACTGAATGATGCGTATCAAGAACAAGCAAAATTTAAGCAACTTGTTAATTCGGGTGTTCAAATGCGTAAACTTTATGAAATATCAAGAAAATTGGAGGGACTTCCACGTCATGCGTCATTACATGCTGCAGGAATTGTTTTGAGTAATGATGATATTACTAATGTATGTCCATTAATAGATGTTGATGAAGGAATTTGCGCGACGCAATTTACAATGGAATATTTAGAAGAATTAGGATTAATTAAAATGGATTTTTTAGGATTAAGAAATTTAACTATTATTGATGAAATTGTACATCATATTAATGAAGATGGAAAAAAATTAGATATTATGCATATTCCATTGGATGATAAAAGAACTTATGAGCTAATAAAAAGAGTTGATACAGTAGGAGTGTTTCAATTAGAAAGCGAAGGTATGAAAAACTTACTTCGCAAAATGCAACCTAATTGTTTTGAAGATATTGTTGCGACAATTGCCTTGTTTCGACCAGGACCGATGGAAAATATTCCTTTATATTTAGAAAGTAGAAAGCATCCAGAAAGAGTTGATTATTTGCATCCATCATTGAAACCTATTTTAAAACACACATATGGAGTGATGATTTATCAAGAACAAGTCATGCAAATTGCTCAAACCATGGCAGGATTTAGCTTAGGTAAAGCGGATAACTTAAGAAAGGCCATATCTAAAAAAAAGGGGGACGAACTAAAAAAACTAAAAATAGATTTTATACAAGGTGCTATTCAGAAAGGATATGATCAAGATTTAGCAGTTAAAGTGTATGAGTTGATTATGAAATTTGCAAATTATGGTTTTAATCGGTCACACTCTGTTGCGTATGGGATGATTGCATATCAAATGGCGTACTTAAAAGCAAATGCTTCTTTGTATTTTTTTACAGCATTATTAAATAGTGTGATTAATTCGGAAACGAAGACAAGTGAGTATGTATTTGAAGCAAAAAGACGAAATATTAAAGTGTTGTTACCATCTGTGAATAAAAGTAGAAATGTGTATTGTATAGAAGGACAAGCACTACGTTTCCCGTTTACGGGGATTAAGGGAATCGGTAAGGCTGTTTCGAATGTAATTTTAGAGGACAGAGAAAAAAACGGAGTATACAAAAACTTTTATGATTTTGTTGCTCGTATGGAAGGGAATAAAATTGGCAAGAAAACAATGGAGTCTTTGATTTATGCAGGTGCGTTAGATGATTTCAAAATAAATCGTAGCTCATTGATTGCTTCTTTAGATGATGCTATAAGATATGCGAATTTAGTTAGAATAGAGGATGATAATCAAGTATTATTTGACTTTGATCTTGTAAGCAAACCAACATTAATTTCATTGAAAGAAAATTTAACACTAAAAGCACAGAAAGAAAAAGAAATGCTAGGGTTTTATCTATCCTCTCATCCAATTGCACAGTTGAGATTGAAAATAGGAAATGATTTAGTACCAATAATTTCATTAGCAACAAAGTTGCACAGCTATGTTAAGTTTGTTTGTATGGTAGAAAAAACAAAACAATATCGGACAAAGAACGGAAGCTTAATGATGTTTGTTGTAGGTGAAGATGAAACAGGAAAATTTGATTTAGTATGTATGCCAAACATATATGAAGTACATGCACAAGATTTAGAAAAAGGGAATTATCTTTATGTAGAAGGTATTGTTGATAAGGAAACATCATGCTTAGTAAAGAAAGTTACAAAAATAGAGAAAATTGAACAAAGAAACAGTGAAGATGAAAATGCTTTGACATTTAGTCAAAGAATTTGAAAATGCAAATGCAAAAATTGTAATGGTTTTTGGGATT
>JARHZK010000191.1 GCA_029258245.1 Longicatena sp.
TAGATCCTACAAAAGTTACAAGAAGTGCATTATTGAATGCAGCTAGTATTTCTGCATTGTTTATTACAACTGAAGCAGGAGTTGCGACAATTAAAGAAAATGAAGCTCCAATGCCTCCAATGCCACAAGCAGGAATGTATTAAAATATAAAGATTTAATAAAAAAAATCAGTCTTATAGGCTGATTTTTTTTATTGGATTTTAGGAGTATAAAAGATATTAAATGCAAGATGTGTTAAAATATTTAATGACAAATGAATTGGAGAATAGAATATGAAAAAATTATTAATGCTAGTGATGGTAACAGTAATGTTTACTGGATGTGGTTCAAAAGAATTAAAAGTAGAAACACCTAAAACAGTAAATACTGAATATGGTGAAGAATTAAACAAGGATAAATTATTTGATGTAAAAAAATCAGATGAAAAAACAAAAGTAAAAAAAGTAGAACAATTTGATAAACATAAAGTAGGAGAACAAACTATCAAAGTAACTTTTACAGATGGTAAGATAGAAACAAAAAAAGAAATGAAAGTAACTGTAAAAGATACAAAAAATCCTACTATCGAATTGGATAAAAAAGAAATTAAAATCGAAGTAGGAGATAAGTTAGATATTAAGAAAAACATTAAAAAGGTATCTGATCCAGTGGATGGAGAGTTGAAATACAGTGATAAGGAAATCAAAGAAAACGGATATATGATTGATGACGGAAAACTTGATTTAGATAAAGCAGGAACATATGAAGTTAAAGTCATAGCTTATGATAAAAACAAAAATAGGACAGAAAGTGTATTTAAAATTATTGTAGAAAAGAAAAAAGAAACACCAGAACAGGAAAGCTCAGAAGCAAGTGAGCCAAGCAACCAGCAAGTATCACAAAATATGAATGCAGGACAAAACAGTTATCAAGAACCAAGTAAACCAGCACCAAAACCATCTGCACCATCAAAGCCACAAGAAAAACCTAATACGTGTCGTGTTGGAGTATTACCAGCAGGAGCAGAAATAGGAAATAGTGGAATGGTATTTATGACTATGGAAGAAGCAAATGTATGGGGTAATGCAGAAATATTAAATGAAAACAGCAAATGGGCAATGGAAAATGGCTGGTGGGGATTTAGTGTTATACAATGTGCTGATGAATGTGGTGAGCCTATATTTACTGTAGATTTCTATAAATAATATCTATTATTATTTTAATAAAATATATGAATTTTAAACTATGATTTGAAATGCAAAAAAAACCGTTCTAAAGACGGTTTTTTTGCATGGATTATGAATTAAATAGTGAAGATATGTATGAAATAGAAATAAAAAATTTTGGCATTGTGATTAATGATAGAAAAATCACAATACTAAAATCATTAGAAAGTCATAAAAAATATAAATAAGGCATATGAATAAATGTAAAATATTGAAAATAAGTATTTATGCAGGAAAAATAAGTATAAATTATAAAAAACTGGTAACTATAAGAGTGAATACTATGTTATAAATTTACTAAATTGGACAAGTGAATTAAATTATGTTAGACTAAAACATGTTTTAAGCGAAAAGGAGGAACATTGATGAAATCAAAACGAATGAAATTCGCTTTATTCATATGTGTTTTCATTTTATATGGATGTGCTGGAGGTAGTAAATCAATATCACTTGATATATCCCAGAATATAAACAATAAACAAGTAATTGAAACGTTGACAGGAAATCATAACTTTACGAATACGAATATTCAAAAGATAGCGTTTATGGCAAACGATCGAGGAGTTTCTAAGTATATCAACTCTTTGTATCAAGTTCGTAATACGAGTGGAAAGTTAAAAAGTCAAGAAGCAATAAAAAATTATAGTGAAGTAATAAGTAATAAATTACGGCAGCAACAAAAAGAAAAAGAAAGAAGAATTCAAGAAAAAAAAGCAAGAACATTTATTCCATATACGACAACTTATGGGGTAGATTGTTATGGATGTGAACAACAAAATGGTAGAGGACAAACAGCAATTGGTGTTACTTTGGATGCAAATCTTGGTGTTCTAATGCCAAATGGAAATTGGCAATCTGGTATAAAATATGGTCCATATTACATCATTGCGGCAGATCCAAGCATACCATTATGTTCTATTATTAAATTTACAAATCATGGATTAAGTGGGAATGGATTACAACCGGATGAAGAATTTTATGGGATTGTTTTGGATCGTGGTGGTGCAATTCGTGGAACACATCTTGATTTGTATATTGGGCTTGAAAGCTCATCTGTGATTCATAAAGTTCAAAATACCACACCACAGGCAGAAATTATTCGAATCGGTGGACAAAGTGGAGCTCATAGTTGTTCCATATAATATAAAGAAAAGCGCACAAAGGTGCGTTTTCTTTATATATATTTTATAATTTGATGAAAGACATACATAGCTTCATGATTTGATTTGTGGTAAACTATACAAGTAGGTGGTAGAAATGAAAATAAAAGAAATTATTGTAGTAGAAGGTAAAAATGATACGAATGTACTCCAAAGTTATTTTGAATGTGATACAATTGAAACTCATGGAACATGTTTGTCAAATGCCACATTAAAGCAAATAGAAATGGCAAAAAAAACAAGAGGAGTTATTGTTTTTACAGATCCAGATTATCCTGGAGAAAAAATACGTACAACAATTAATCAGAAAATACCTGGATGTAAAAATGCATATATTGAAAAAAACAAAGCAAAAACAAATAAAAAAGTTGGTGTAGAACATGCTTCAAAAGATGATCTTTTTGATGCTCTACAACATGTTTTTACTTATGAAGAAAAGCCTAAAGAAACATTATCTTGGCAAGAATATATTGATTTAGGGTTTAGTGGAAAAGATGATTCTAGCATGAAAAGAGAAATGATCGCAAAACACTATTATTTAGGAAAACCAAATGCGAAAACATTATATAAAAGATTAAACATGCTTCAATTAACAAAAAATGATTTAGAAGCAATTATAGAAAATAAGAAAGGGTAACTATATGAAAAAACCAATTGCAACCCCATCAAGAACAAAAGAAATATTAGAAAAATATGATTTATTTGCTAAAAAAAATTATGGGCAAAATTTTTTAACAGAACCAAGTGTTGTCGAAAAAATTGCACGCAATGCGATTATAAATGATCATTGCGTGGTATTTGAAATTGGTCCAGGAATTGGAGCATTAACACAATATCTTTGTGAATATGCAAAAGAAGTTATATGTTTTGAGATTGATAGCCGATTACCAGAAGTATTAAAAGATACTTTAAGTGAATATGATAATGTAACAGTGATTCTACAAGATTTTTTGGAAATTAATCTTAAAGAATGGGTAAAAAAGTATCAAGAGAAAGGTATGGATGTAGTTATTGCGGCAAATCTTCCTTACTATATCACTACACCAATTTTATTTAAAATATTCGAATCAGAAGCGGATATTAAAGCAATTACAGTTATGATGCAAAAAGAGGTTGCAGATCGTTTTAATGCAAAAGTAAATACGAAAGAATATAATGCATTAAGTATCGTTACACAATATCGTTGTGATGTACGATCTGTTATGAAAGTACCGAAGAATGTATTTAATCCAAAGCCTAATGTAGATAGTGCTGTTTTACAATTTACATTTCATGAAAAAATAGATACGATAAATGAACAAGTATTTTTTGAAATGGTAAAAGCTTGTTTTAAACAAAGAAGAAAAACAATATTAAATAATTTCTCAGAATATTGTAATGATAAAGAAAGTGCGAAACAATATTTAATGGAAGCAAAGATTGATGAAAAACGTAGAGCAGAGAGTTTAACTTTAGATGAATTTAAACAATTATATGAGGTGATTAAAAATGCTAATTCAAGCCAATGCAAAAATTAATTTAGCACTTAATGTGATTGGAAAAAGAGATGATGGTTATCATGAATTAGATATGATTATGATTCCTTTACAGTTACATGATGATATTGAAATTTCATTAGCAAAAGAAGATAAGTTTACTTCAGATGATAAAACAGTTGCGATGGATACTTCGAATACAGTTATAAAGGCAGTAAATTTAATGAGAGATACATTTCAGTTAAAAGATCATTTTCATATTCAACTTCATAAGCGCATCCCATCACAAGCAGGACTTGCTGGAGGTAGTGCTGATGGAGCTGCAGTATTAAGAGGAATTTGGAAGTTATGCAATATTGATATTTCCATTGAAGAATTAGCGCAATTAGGAAAAAAAATTGGAGCAGATGTACCATTTTGTGTTTTGAGTCAATGCTGTATAGTGCAGGGAATTGGAGATCGATTAATTCCATTTTCACTTGGTTGGAAACCGCATGTTTTATTAGTGAAGCCAAATGTTGGTGTTTCTACAAAAGAAGCATATGAAACATTAGATTACACAGCATGCGCACATCCTGATGTGGCACATATTAAACAATTGTTAGAAACGAAGCAATTTAGCGAAGTATATCAACATATTGGAAATTCATTAGAAAATAGTGCCTTTAAATTAGCACCTGAAATTAAAATGATTAAAGAAGAGTTAATAGAAATGGGATTTACATGTGTTTTAATGTCAGGAAGTGGTAGTTGTGTATTTGCGATAAGTGAAGATGAGCAATTCGTAAAAAAGGCAGTTCGGCATTATCAAAATAGGGATGTATTTGTTTGTAATACAAGTTTTTTATAAAGCATGTGATAGACCACATGTTTTTTTGTACTAAAAATAGGATTGATTTCATAGAATAGTATGGAAAAGGAGGTATTTTAATATGGAAGAAAATGCAAATCCACTGCGTTTTGAAACCAATCCTTATCACAATGTGGTGATAAAAGATCGAAAAGTAATGGAACTTACAGGAGTAAAACAAATTGATAGTTTTGACGCAAATGAATTTTTATTAGATACAGCACAAGGTTGGATGCTTGTACAAGGAAAAGGATTAAAATTAGGTAAATTAGATACAGAAAGAGGAGATGTTATAATTAAGGGAGTAATAGAATCTTTATCTTATGTATCAAATAAAAAAGCTGGTGGAAAAGAATCAGTGATAGAAAAATTATTTAAATAATGTTATTACCAGTACAAATACAATCGATTTTATATTATTTTTTAATGGGATGGGTATATGCATTAAGTTATCGGTGTATGTTGTATTTCATTAAATATATGAAAAGAAAGTTTTGGAAATCACTGATAGAAATTATTTACCATATTGTATTTACATTATTTTTATTTTATGGAAGTTATTGTATTAATGGGGGAATCAGCAATATATATTTAATTGGTATGTTTTTCGTAGGTATAGTAATTTATTATAGCTTATACGATGATATATTTTTAAATGTATTTTATTATATAAAAAAATTATGTTATCCTTTTTATAAAAAAATTAAACTTGTCAAAAAGAAAATCCTTGTTATAATTAGATTACCAAGAAATATAAGGAGGATTTTTCATAATGGCAGAAATAGCAAAAAAGAAAAAACATCCAATTCGTAATATTATTAGTATTGCACTTATTTTTGTATCCTGTATATTTATATGGTTATCCGTTGAAGAAGTTATAACAACAGTACGTTTGAAAAAAGAGATTTCAGATAAAGAAGGTTTAATAGGAACACTAAAAAAAGAGGAAAAAGATTTAAGAAAGAAAAAAGAAAATTTAGAAGATCCAGAATATGTAAAACGTTACGCAAGAGGAGAATACTTAGTAAGCAAACCTGGAGAACAAATATTTAAGTTACCTGCAAAAGGTAATACGAATGAAGATGATAAATAAAAAAACTGTAGTAATGATATGTAACCTTTTTACAGATTGTTTGGTAAAGAGGGGATACATCATAATTTACAGTTTTTTATTTGTCTTTATATATATCACAATCTAAAAAAATATGTTTTCTATGATATTCTAGAAATTGTAGTCGTTCATCGGTTAAATAAGATTTAGGTAATTGATAATTTTTCTTTAATGTATATACATTTAAATTATCAAATCGTAACAAAGCTTGACTTAATATAATATATCCTTGATTATCGAATGTAAAATATCCTTGATCAAATAAATAATCATGATTTCTGCATAATAATAATCCATTATTATGATCCATTGCTTCAAATATATGGGCACAATCGCGGAAAGGTTTAATATGGGATGCGATTAACATATGCGGTATTTGTATTCCACATAATGGACATACATGCCCAAATTCATTAAATAAAGTATCTTTATAAAAAGATTGCAAAGCTTTTGTTTCATCTCGATCATGAGGAATGCCTTTTCTTGGAATAATAGATAAAATATTTGATAAATATTTATATTTAATCATTGGTAAATGCGTATTTTTATAATCAACACGCATATCTTCATGTCGAACAATTGCAGAAGTATATAATGCTTCTAAAGTAACGGATACAAGAGGCTTTGGTGAATCCCTATACTCTAAAAGAATTTGGTTCATATGTTTGATTAAGATAGGATGAATTCGATACATATCATTCTCTGTTTCAAAAATAGTAGTTTGTGTAAATAAAATGAAAAGATCAGATGATAAAGTTGATTCGATTTGATTTTTAGTGATCCATTCATTATTTTTTAGTTGTTCTTTAAAAAAAGGAAGACATTTTGGATTAGAAAGGAAAGACTCAAATAAAGCAAGAGCTTCTAATTCTGAATTTTGATTGCATTTTGCATAAATTGTTGGAGCTGGATTTAAATCTATTCCATAGTTATTTTCATTAATAAAAGACTGTTCTTTAAAAAAATCTAGAATTGAACATACGATTTGATACTGAATTGAATAATAATCTTTTGTTAAGATTTCATAAATTTGAATTTTAGCATCATGTAATGTAATTCCTTGAAGTTCAATAGAATCTAGGATGTTTAATATTTTTTTTAATAACATTTTTTTCATAGTCTACCAACTTTCTATAATTATAGTATGTAAAAATAGTTCATTTCTTACTTATATTTTAACACTTATTGTTTAAATTAATTTTCTTTCTTAAAAAAAATAAAAGAAATGAGAGGTAATACAAAAATCGTGGGATTTCGACAAAACAAAACATTTACAATGTAAGTAATGAAGGAGAGTGTTAGAATGAAAGGTCCAGGTATTAAAGATTACTTAAATAAAATTGATTGCCTTAAAGAGGAAGCATTACAAGAAGGTAAAGAATTTATAGAGATAAATTCGAAAGAATTACATGCAGAGGTATCTCCTCAACATGCAACAATGCCAACTTGTTGTCAGGCGATATACAAAAAGATGTTAGAGGGAGATGAAATATTACAAAGACCTAAAGGAAATACAGGTTTTGGGTCACATTTAACGGTTCGATACCAATTACATGATTTAGAAGCTAGATCTAGAATGTATCCAGATAAAAAAAGAGGAAGGCCAGCAAAAACAGAAGAAGAAAAGTTAGCAGATAAGAAAAGTAAAATGAAACGTAATACAGAAGATTTATGTAATTTAATTGAAGAATGGTTGCAAGAACATGGTTGGAATTATGTATTAGAAAAGGATCGTATTGAAGCATGTCATGATGAACAAAAATGGGTAATTAATGTTCAAGGTATTAAACGGGGTAGAAAACAACCATTGCCTGTTAAAATAGGTGAAATTTTAAAACAGATGAAAGATACTTCTATACATTATAGTATGGCATTTAATGATTCTATTTCTTATCGAAGACAATGGAATGAAATTCCAGAAGAAGTAAAAAATAAGTTAAATATGAGTGTTATCTTAGCAGATAAAAGAGGGAATATTGTAGAATTATAAGATAAAGGATTGATTTCGAATTTTGAGATCAATCTTTTTTGTAACAAAAAGAAAAAAATACAATACGATAATAACGAAGGGAGTATAACAATGATTTCTTCGTTACTATTGATAATAGCATTATGTATGGATAGTTTTTTAGTTTCTTTGGCTTATGGAATAAAAAATATTCATATACCAATGCGTTCTATATGGTTAATTACAAGTATCGAAACAATTGTATTAGGTATTTCATTTTATGGAGCAATAAAGTTTTGTAATGTAATGAATGATGAAATGTGTAAATATATATCCGCAATTATTTTTTTGATTATCGGAATTAGTTCAATTTTTCAAAGTACCATTAAACAATATATAAGACATCATAAAGGAAGTATTAAAATTCACTTTAAAGAAATTTCAATTGTATTTGATATTATTATGGATGAAACAAAAGCAGATTTCGATCATTCTAAAGAATTATCAATGAAAGAGGCAAGTTATTTAGCTTTCGCTTTATCATTTGATTCTTTGGTTAGTGGTTTTGCATATGGGATACAACCAATTACAATTTTTTTAGTTTTATTATTAAATTTAGGAATTGGATTTATTGCAATATGTGCAGGATTTTATGTAGGACATTATTATAACAAAATAGGAAATTGTAATTTTACATGGTTGAGTGGTGTTTTGTTTTTATTAATAGCAATTATGAGATTTTTAAAATAAAAGAGAATAATTCTGTGAAAATAATTGGATAATAAATACTTTGTGAATAAAATAGTTTATAAAAAAAGAAAAAGATGGTATATTTATTAAGGAAGTAGGAGGTATAACGTTATGACAAAAAGACCAGTAGTATTAGTAGTAATGGATGGCGTTGGAATTAACGAAAGTGAATTTGGGAACGCTGTTAAGAAAGCATATAAACCAACATTAGATGAATTATGGGAAACTTGTCCTCATACAGAAATCAAAGCACATGGTTTAGCAGTAGGTTTACCAAGTGATGGAGATATGGGAAATAGTGAAGTTGGACATAATGCATTAGGATGTGGACAAATTTATTCTCAAGGAGCTAAACTTGTTAACGAAAACATTGAATCAAAAGAAATTTTCAAAACAGATACTTGGACTTCTTTAGTAAATAATTGTAAAGAAGGAACAATGCATTTTTTAGGATTGTTATCTGATGGAAATGTTCATTCACATATTAATCATTTAAAAGCATTAATTGCTCAAGCAAAAGAAGATGGAGTAAAAGAAGTACGTGTACACGCATTATTAGATGGACGTGATGTTCCTGAAACAAGTGCATTAACATATGTTAGTGATATTGAAAACTTCATGGCTGATTTAAATGATGATAATTTCCATGCTTGTATCGCAAGTGGTGGTGGTCGTATGACAATTACTATGGACCGTTATGAAGCAAATTGGGCAATGGTTGAACAAGGATGGCATGTACATGTATTAGGTGAAGGTCGTCAATTCGCATCTGCAACAGAAGCGATTGAAACATATCGTAATGAAACAGGTGTTGTTGATCAAGATTTACCTGGATTTGTTATCGCAAAAGATGGAAAACCAGTAGGTACAATCGAAGATGGTGACAGTGTTGTATTATTCAACTTTAGAGGTGACCGTGCACAAGAAATTTCTTTAGCATTTGATGGAGATGAAAGTTTTGACAAATTTGATCGTGTAAGAATGCCTAAAGTTATGTATGCAGGTATGTTACAATATGATGCGGATTTAAATATTCCACATAATTATTTAACACAACCACCAAAAATCCAATATACATTAACAGAAGAATTATGCAAACACGGAATTCGTGAATATGCAATTTCAGAAACTCAAAAATATGGACATGTTACATACTTCTGGAATGGAAACCGTTCAGGAAAAATTGACGAATCATTAGAAGAATATAAAGAAATTACTTCTGATGTAGTACCATTTGAACAACGTCCATGGATGAAATCTGCTGAAATCACAGATGAATTATGCGCAGCAATTACTTCAGGAAAATATGATTTCTTACGTACAAACTATCCAAATGGGGATATGGTTGGACATACAGGAAACTTTGAAGCAACTATTATCGGTGTAGAATCAGTTGATTTACAATTAGCACGCATTAAAAAAGCTGTTGATTCAGTCAATGGTATTATGTTGGTAACAGCAGATCACGGTAATGCTGATGAAATGTATGAAAAGAAGAAAAAAGAAGATGCTCCATTAAAAGCGAAAACTTCACATACATTAAATAAAGTTCCATTTATTGTTTATGGTGCAGATGTTGAATTAAAACAAGATGATTCTTTAGGATTATCAAATGTTGCTGCAACTGTTGCAGATTTATTAGAAATTGCACCAAATGAACATTGGAATGAATCAATTATCAAAAAATAATATTTATTTATAAATATGAAAAAAGCTCTCTTTATGATGAAGAGAGTTTTTTTAGTATATGTAAATTTATTTATTCTTTTTCTTTAAATATGCCAAATTGTTAGAACGTGGTATATTTCGTAATTTTATTAAATTTTGAGCTAACACTTTTTCGTAAGATGAGTTTGTATTTGGCTCGTAAAAATGTTTATTTTTTAAATGATTTGGTAAATATTGTATTTGATTCCATAAATCTGGACGATTATAATCGTATTTATCTTCCTCATTCATTTGTACTGGAGTTAAACGTAGGTATTCAGGAACTTTATATGGAGTATGATGGATTGCCTCCATTGCAGCATCAATGGCATGTTCAGCACTTTTTGACTTAGGAGATAAACATAAATCAATGATAGCTAGAGCTAGAGGAATTCTACCTTCTGGAAAACCTACTCTTTTAGCAGCATCAATCGCATTTACACATCGAGCCACAGCTGCTGGATTTCCTAGACCAATATCTTCATATGCTGTAACAAGTAATCTTCTTTCGATACTATCTAAGTCATTTGCTTCAATCATAATTCCTAAATAATAAAGAGCTGCATCTACATCACTACCACGAATTGATTTTTGAAAAGCACTTAAAACATCATAATATCCATCGCCATCTGCATCCATACTCATATTTGGAATAGATGAAAATTGATTTACTAAATCTTTGCTGATATGTCCTTCACTTGCAATTGCACAAATTTCTAAAATGTTTAAAGCATAACGAATATCTCCATTACTATGACGAGAAATAATATGTAAGGCATCATCATCAATGGTAATATTATTATTAAAACCTTTTGAAGATTGAAGTGCATTACATAATGCTTGTTCAATGTCTTCCATGGTTAACTGTTTTACTTCAAACAGATGACAACGAGAACGTATTGCAGGGTTAATTGCATGGAATGGATTACTAGTAGTAGCACCAATTAATGTAATATTACCATTTTCAACATGTGGTAATAATAAGTCTTGTTTATCTTTGTTTAAGCGATGTACTTCATCTACGATTAAGATAAGACCTGGATATAATTTCGCTTCTGTAAAAATTTGTTCAAGTTCTTTTTTATTTCCAGTGACTGCATTAAATATACGATAAGGCATATTTAATTCATTTGCTAAAACAGTCGCTAATGTAGTTTTTCCAGTTCCAGGAGGTCCAAAAAGAATCATAGAAAAAATACGACCTGCATTAATACATTTACGCAAGACTTTTCCTTCTCCAATTAAATGTTTTTGACCGATTACCTCAGATAATTTTTGAGGGCGCATACGAAATGCTAATGGTTCTTGCATAGAATCACTTCACTTTCTAAAAATGTAACTATAATTATATCATAAATATACTAGTTTCCTATTTATTATACGTATATTTTAAAGCTAACTTTTGTTCTTAAGAACAATTTGTTTCAATAATATTAATTTTTATATTATTTATTGAAAATAAATATATCTATGATATATTTAAATTAAATAGAGTACAAATATATTTCGTAATATATATACGTGTTCGTTTATTATTAATTTTATTTTCTAGACCAAAGAATAATTTATAAATCTTATAGAGTTCATTCAATCTGCATCAGTTTTAATATAATCTCAACAAATTAAGCATTATTATATAGGGATAAGGAGGAAAATTATATGCTTTTTGAACGTAAAAGAAGAATTAAAAATAAGATTCAGCAATTAGATGAAGATAGAACTAATTTATTTGATAAGTACTTTTATTTATTATGGTATCAAAACATTAATACTTATCAATTAATAGAACTAAAAGAATAATTACTAGATCAAATACTTGAAAAAGAAAATATATCAGATATAGAATGTAAATCAATCTATAATCATTTTAATGAAATTGCATTACATCAATCTTGGTTAGAAAAAATTTAAAAATTTTTAACACCTATATGTTTTGTAGTATTTTTGATTTCAGTCTTCAACTTTATTGTTTCGTCAGATGTATTAGGGGGATATATAAATGGGCATGATATATTTTTGTTTTTTTCTATACCAGTGTTTATGCTTGCTTTAAGAGAATCTAATTATTCCAAATTAACACACAATAAATCAAAAAAGAAATATATATTATATGGGATTTGTATAATTCTCATTTTTATTCCATTTGATGATATAATGATTCCTTATACAGCTTTTACAATCATTATGGTTCTTTGTATTGTTGTTGCTATTACCTATTACGTAATTGAATTTGCTTTGTATAAAAGAAATAAAAAAATTATGAATTAATGGATTGTCCCTTTACGAATGAGTAAGGGAACTTTTTTAAACACTAAATTATATTATTAACTTATAGAACATGATATACTTGTTTTTGGAAATGAGATGAAATTAGTATGAAAAAAGATAATTTATTATGGCTATTATTTAAAGAATGTTTCTTATTATCAATGTTCACATTTGGTGGAGGATATGTCATTATAGCATTAATGAAGAAAAAATTTGTAGATGAATTACATTTATTAAAAGAAGATGAAATATTAGATATTACAACCATTGCTCAAAGTGGACCTGGAGCAGTTGCAGTAAATGCATCATTATTAGTTGGATATAAAATTAAAGGTTTTAAAGGAGCACTAACTTGTGTTATTGCAACCATATTGCCACCCATGTTAATTTTAACAGCTATTTCGTATTTCTATGATCAATTCATTCATAATATATTGATTCGTAATATTTTAAACTGTATGACAGCAGTTGTTGCGGCAGTTATATTAGATATTGTATTTGGTATGTTAATGGGAATTGTAAAAGAGAAAAAGATATCACAGTATAGTAGTCTTTCATTAGCAATCATCTTTGTGTTTGTGATTAAAATAGATATTATTTATTTAATATTTATGGGAATTGGATTGGGTATTATTTATACCATTATAGAAAGTAAAAGAGGTGTAGATGATGACGCTATTAATTAAACTATTTACTAACTTTTTCTATATTGGTATGTTATCGTTTGGTGGTGGAATGAGTGCTATTCCTTTAGTAGAACAAGTAATTGTAAATGGAAATCATTGGTTAACGTATGATGAATTTGCAAGTTTAATTACAATTGCAGAAATGACCCCTGGACCAATTGCAGTTAATTCAGCAAGTTTTGTAGGTGTTCGATTAGCAGGACCTATTGGAACAATCGTTGCAACAATTGGAGTGGTTACACCATCGATTATTATTGTTGGATGTTTAGCATATTTTTTGTTTAAAAACAAAGATATAAAGATTGTCAAAAATATTTTGGCATTATTGCGACCATTTATTATTTGTTTAATTTTATCAGCAGGGTTAAAAATATTAGGATTAGCACTTTTTAAAGAAAATGTAGATCTTGTAAATGGTATTGTGTTTATCGTATCTTTTATATTGTTGAGATATGCAAAAATGAGCCCTATTAAAGTAATGCTAATCGTAGGTATTACGAGTGGTATTATTACTACATTTATATAATTAGAGAAAGCCTCATATAGATTTTATATTTATATGGGGTTTTGTTTGTATTTTAATTTTATTTAGAGTATTCTTTAGGTAAGAAGAGAGGATGATTGAAATGTTTCGTATTGGACAATCGAGTGATATTCATCAATTGGTGGCAAATAGAAAATTAATATTAGGTGGAGTGGAAATTCCACATGAAAAAGGATTATTAGGACATTCCGATGCAGATGCTTTATTGCATGCAATTGCAGAAAGTATTTTAGGAGCATTAGCTTTGGGTGATTTAGGAAAACATTTTCCAGATACTTCTGATGAATTTAAAGATATGAATTCATTGTGGATGCTAAAGGAAGTATATAAGATGATGGATCAACATGGATATGAAATTCAAAACTTGGATGCACTTATTATGATTGAAAAACCGAAAATGGCTCCTCATATTTTAAAAATGAGAGAAAATGTAGCAAATGCTTTACATTGTGATCTTACACAAGTCAGTATTAAGGCTACTAGAGGAGAAAAATTAGGATTTGTGGGAAAAGAAGAAGGAGTACAAGCACAATGTATTGTGTTATTAAAAAGAAAGTAAGAATTATTCTTAATTTCTGTTGACAAATAGAAAATTAAGATATATACTAAGAATGGTTCTTAAGAAAGGAGCTGGGACATGAAATACAAATCATCAAAACAAAGAGATATGATTATGAATTATTTACAACAAATTCATGGACATGTATCAGCAGAAGAGATTTTCAAGAACATGAATAATGATGGACAAAAAATAAGTTTGGCAACAGTATATAGAAATTTAAATATACTATGTGAAATGAATGAAATAAGAAAAATTGCCCATCCTGTAGACGGTTATCAATATGATAAAACAAGTCGACCACATTACCATATGCATTGTGTGAAATGTGATAGTATTATTGATTTAGAAGCTCCTTATAGGGAAGAGTTGAACAAAATACTAGAAAAAGATAGTGATGTTAAAATTCTTTCACACAATATTATGGCAGAAGGTATTTGTAAAGATTGTTTAAAAAAGGAAAGTTAAAATTGGAGGAAAATAACATGGAATTAAAAGGATCAAAAACAGAACAAAATTTAATGGCAGCATTCGCTGGAGAAAGTCAAGCACGTAACAAATATACATATTTTGCTGAAATGGCACGTCAAGAAGGTATGGAACAAATCGCAGATATTTTTGAAGAAACTGCACGTAATGAACAAGAACATGCTAAATTATGGTTTAAAGCATTAAATGGAGATAAAATTCCTACAACTGTTGAAAACTTAGTTGCAGCAGCTGAAGGTGAAAACTATGAGTGGACTGATATGTATAAAGGATTCGCAGAAACTGCAAAAGCAGAAGGATTCCAAAAAATTGCATTCCAAATGGAACAAGTTGCTAAAATTGAAAAACACCATGAAGAAAGATATTTAAAATTATTAGAAAATGTTAAAAATGGAAAAGTTTTCGAAAAAGAAGAACCTACAGTTTGGGTTTGTGATATTTGTGGATATCGTTATGAAGGAGTATCTGCTCCAAAAGCTTGCCCAGTATGTGGATATTCTGGTGCTCACTTTGCTGAAGAAGCAAATAATTTCTAATTAAATACATAGAATATTAATAATAAAAAGGATATGTAACGACAAGATACATATCCTTTCTTATGTAGTATTAGTAAAAAAAAGAGTTGGTGCTATCTATTCTAGTTTTGGGTAAGAATCATTAATTTACTATATGGGTGGGGGAAGAAGTAAATTAATAAGATAGCATCAACATGTATAATATAACTTATTTATTCATAGAAATCAATAATTTTTAGTAGAATTAGAAATATGAATTTTATTTAATTCTAAAATGAATTAAATTTCTTATTTCATTAAATTATAATCATTCATAATATAAATCGACTTGTATTTGTATATATAATTAGTATAATAAAGAAAATCTTAAAGGATGTGAAATTATGATACAAGAAGAAATATTTTTTGATTTGTCATTATTATCTTATTTTAATTGTTATCAACTAGGAAATAGTGTATATGAGTTTATTGAAGAAATTTTAAACGATGAAAAATTATATCATGATTATGAATCGCTTGATTATTTTTTGATGAATTTAGAACTAGTGAAGAATATAGATAAAGAAAAATATAAAGATATTTATATTCGTAATTATGTAGATGATAATGCAAAAAGTGGAGTAGTATTCTATGTGTTCGAAACAAAAGAACAATTAATATTTGCATTTCGAGGAAGTGAACCTTTGGATGATATAGATCATACTACAGCATGGCAAGATTGGTCAGATAATTTTCGAATGTTTTTACCAGAACCTACATATCAACAAATTTATACACTTCATCTTTTGCAATCTATGAAAATTGATAAGCCGTTTTCTATGACAGGACATTCGAAAGGAGGCAATCTTGCTTTATATTGTGCTTTAACTATGCGACAAGATTTATTGAATCAACTTCAACAAGTTGTCTCCTTTAATGCACCGGGTATTACCAAGGAAATATTTGAATTATATAAAGATAGAAGAGAAACAATAGAGTTTCAAAATAAGTTAACCATATTTGAAAATGAAAATGATTGTGTATCCTCCTTTTTTGAACATTTAAAAGAACCAATTTATATTCAATCATCATTAAGTTGTAATAATTTAGAACAACTTTATCATAATCATAATTTATATGGAATGAAAGATTTTCGTAATCATGAATATCAAATTGTCAATAAAAAGACTGCAGTACCAATGGCTATATATTATTTTATTAATAACTTTTTTGTGAATTTAAAAGCATCTCATTTACAAAATTTAGTAACAAGAATGGATGATTACTTTGATAGTGATTTATCTATGTTTGAACTGTATCGTGTATTTATTTATCATATTAGTAAATATACAAATTTATTTGAAGATATTGATTATGAAGAAGTTAAAACGATAACATTTCAAGATTTAATTGAAAGAAGAAAATCGAAAGTTATCTTAGATAAAGTGAAGCAAATACAACCCAAAGATGCAATTAAAAAAGCTGTAGATGCAGTGAATGATATTGATATTCACAAAATAACACATGCAGTAATTAATAATTATGAATTATTAGTAAATAAAACATCACAAAATATTCAAGATTTGATTGCACAAAATAATGATATGATTCGTCATACAATTGAAGAAATACGACAACGAACAAAAAGAGTTGGAACTGCAGATAAAGAAGACTACTTGCATTGATTATGAAAGTATAGTATTCTAATAGTAGAATATAAAGAAAGAAGGAATTTTATGCCTTTAAAACACGCAATTTTAGGGTTGTTAAATTATACAGATATGACTGGATATGATATTGATCGTTATTTTAAATCTAGTATTGCCTTTTTTTGGCACGTTCAAACGTCACAAGTATATAAAGAATTAAATACATTAACAGCAAATAATTGGCTTGAATCTGATATTGTATATCAAAGTGATAAACCAAATAAAAAAGTGTTTCATATTACGGAAGAAGGAAAAATTGAATTACATCGTTGGTTAGAAGATGCAGATTTAACAGAAATTATGAAATATAAAAATCCATTATTAGTAAAGATATTTTTCTCTAGTGAGGTTAGTGTAGATCAAACCATGCGATTATTGAATAAGTATATCGAAGAGTGTACATTGATTATAGAAAAGATGAATGTTGATTTAAATAAGATTCCTGATTTTGAGTCAAAAATACATAAAGATAATGAATCTTTTTATTGGAGTATGACAATGACCTATGGATTTATGTATTATCAAAATGAAATAAAATGGGCAAATTGGTGTATTGATAAATTAAAAGAAAAAATTGAATAATAAAAAAAGCATCCTTTTGACATCGAAATAATTAGTGTTATAATACACTATAAATAAGGGGTGTTGTAATATGGAAAACAAGAAGTGGGAAAAGCATCAATATATTGATTTACTTCAAAAAAGAAAAGTAGAAGCACATAATAAACAATGGTTATATATCGAAATTAATGCAAAAGCGTTATTAGAAGAATGCGAACCTGGGATTCATAATCAAAACGTATGTTGTAAAGCTATGTTAGATAGTATGTTAGAAGGAGATCGTTTTATTGTTGAACCTAAAAATAGAAGCAAATGTGCAGGAACTTTAACAGTTCGATATTATGTAGATAACTTAAGTCCAGAACGACGTAAATATGCAGAAGTAAAATAAGAATAAATTTTTGGAGGAAACTATGGAAAAAATAACAAGTTTTTGTATTGATCATGATATCTTAGAGAAAGGCATGTATGTATCAAGAATTGATCGCGATATTGTAACCTATGATTTACGTATGGTAGTTCCTAATTGTGGAACATATTTAGAAAATGATGGGTTACATACATTTGAACATTTGTTTGCTACATATGTTCGTAATACTAAATATAGTGATGATATTATTTATGCTGGTCCTATGGGGTGTCGAACAGGTTTTTATTTTTTAGTTAGAGATCACATGTCTAATAAAGAAGTAATTTCACTTGTAAAAGATACAATGAAATTCATTCGTGAATTTGAAGGAGATATTCCAGGAGCACAAGAATCAAAAGAATGTGGAAATTATTTAGATCATGATTTAGTAAAAGCAAAAACATATGCTAAAGATTATTTTAATGTAATTAAAGATTGGACAGAAGAACAGTTGAAATATCCACAGAAATAATAAATATTATTGTTCAAAATATTATATAAGAAGTAGAAGTCATAGAAACGACTCTACTTCTTTTTTTATGAGTGATTATGAAAATTGTAAAATAAAAAGAAATACTTCAGTAAAATGTTGAAGTATCTCATGAAAAATAAGATATAGGAAGTTTTTATTGTTGATCAGCATCAAAGTGAATATTTCCATCTTTTCTTAGTTTTTCATAGGTTTCCATAACAGATTGGGAATCGTCTAGTTTTTCATAACATGCTTTATAATCTTTATTTTCAAATATAGCTTGGAATTCTTTTAATTCATAATACAGTGCAATATCATTTTGTTTTATAGTCATATCGTTTTCGTTTCCATTGATATAAAATTTTATAGAGGAACATTGGCTAGTTTCAGAATCAATTACAGCATAACCTTTTTCTCCTTGAATTTGTGCTAAACAATGACTTTTTGTGTCTTTGCATCCAACGCAAATTGCTTGGAATCCATCATAGTTAAGGATAGCAACACCGCTTGTATCAATCCCTTTTTGGATGTTTGGATAATAATGAACATCCTTTGGTTTTCCAAATAATCCAATTACAAAATGCAAATTATAAATATTAATATCAGCTAAAGCACCTCCTGAAAAAGAAGGATTGAATATATTTGGAGTTTCACCAGATAAAAATTTATCATAGCGACTAGAGTATTGTGAAAAATTACATTGTACCATACGGATATTGCCTAAAAGTTGTATGTTCTCTTTTAATTTTATATAGTTTGGCATATGAGAAGTAACAATTGCTTCAAATAAAAATAAATGATGTTCTTTTGCATAGTTTGATAATGTTAAGAATTCTTTTACTGTAGATGTAAATGGTTTTTCACAAATTACATGTTTTCCATGTTGCATTGCTTGGTATGCATATTTGAAATGTAAATTATTTGGTGATGCAATATAAATAAAGTCAATATCTTTTCTACAAAGCATTTCTTCTAAGTTTTCATAAATATCAGTAATATGATATTTTTCAGCAAGTATATGAGCATGTTCTTTTTTTCTAGTATACATTGCAACACAGGATATATTTTTGTTTTGCGAAACTGCATTTAGAAACCAATCTACTATAAAACCTGTTCCAATAGTAGCAATTTTCATAAAAATTCCTCCTTGTATGATATACTTTAAATATAACATATAGTATCGATTTTATTATAAAAGATTTTGAAACATGAGAGGAGATCGTATGAAAAAATTTAGAGTATTGTTTTTTATTTTTATTATTAGTATGTTTATGATTATGCCTGTTTATGCACGAGCAGGTGGAGGTGGATCTAGCTCTGGAGGTGGTTCTAGTTCTGGGGGCGGATCAAGTCATTATCCAACAACGCATAATAATTCAACGAGATCAAGCGGATTCAATCTATTGAGTATTGGTTTTGTTTTAATTGCATCAAGTGGTGCATATATAGGATTTCGTATAAAAGTTCATAAGAAAAAAAGAGTTAGTATGAAGTTGATTAAAAAGATTGATGATATGGACGCTGCTTGGGATAAAAATAAATTATTCGCAAGAGTACATGATGTATATTTTGGTGTTCAAGAAGCTTGGATGCAAAAAGATTTGGAAGCATTAAAAAAATATATAAGTGATTCTTTATATGAAGATTGGAAAACAAAATTAGACTGGATGGACTTAAGAAATGAAAAAAATATATTAGATCGTGTTAAATTGAAAAATGCGGATATTGTTGGTATATATGATGCAAAAAATAATGATCAAGATATGGTGTGGTTTTGCATTGAGGGGTCAATGGTAGATTATATCATGAATTTAGAAACAAGTGAGATCGTTGAGGGAAGCAAAACGGCACAATCTTTTACCGAGTACTGGAAATTTATTCGTAAAGGAAATGAATTTTATTTAGATGAAGTAAGGCAAAAAGATGAGATGGATATTAATAATTTTATTAATTTAAGTGAGGAGATAAATTATGAAGGTAATGGAAGTAGTTTGTGGAATTCTAAAAAATGATGAAGGATATTTGATTGCGAAAAGAGGAAAAGGAATACAGGAAAGTATTTGGGAATTTCCGGGTGGAAAAGTAGAACATAATGAAACAAATGAAGAAGCCATCATTCGTGAACTTAAAGAAGAATTAAACTTGGATTGTCGAGTAATTCAATATTTAGGTAGTGTTAAGGATCAAAGAGAGGATGTTTTGATTCATGTACATGCGTATGTATGTGAAGAATTAAAAGGAAATTTACTGTTACAAACACATTCAAAAGTAAAAAGAGTAAGTTTAAATGAGTTATATGATTATGAATTTGAACCATCGGATATTGAGATTTTAAATGCATTAAAAAAATATGAAAATATAATATGATTGTAAGTTGTATTTTTTAATGAATTCATTATTTTTATATGTTACAATATAAATGATGATAGAATAGGAGATGGGTACGATGCAGCATTCTGAAATAGATCTTTTGGAGTTAATTTCTTCTGTAGGACAAGCAAGAAGTTATTATATAGAAGCAATTCAAGAAGCAAAGAGTAAAAATTATGAAAAGTGTAATGAATTGGTACGTAAAGGAAATGAAATGTATGCAAAAGGACATCGTATACATCAGTGTATGGTACAAGAAGAGGCAGGGGGAAATAGCATTCCTGTAAGTATACTTTTAACACATGCACAAGATCAATTAATGAGTGCTGAAAGTTTTAAGATATTATGTGATGAGTTTATTGATTTATATCGAAGAATTGATGAAATGGGGAAAAAATAGTAAGACAAAAGGAGTTGTCTTACTTTTTTTATTATTATCTATGTAAATAAAATAAGAAGTAAAATTGGAAGTAAAATACAAAGAATTATTATTAAGTATTAAAAAAACTGTGCTATAATTATTGCCTAGGGATAGAAAAAACATAAAACAGAAATGTTTTATTATATATATGCAGAAAGGTAGATATAAACTATGGTTTGCTTTGTGAAGAATCTTCCAAAACATTTTAAAAGTGCTCTTAAAAATTTAAAACGATATTTAGCTATGAGTATTTCATGTTCATCAGCTGTGATGATTACCTTAGTATTAATGGGTACTTCTATGGTGTTAGCAGAAAATATAAATTTGTTTACAAAAAATATTGAAAATCATTTGATGATTCATGCATCTATTGATTCTATTGCAGCACCGAAAATGGTGAAAGAAATAAAAAAAGATATTGAAAAGCAGTCAAGGGTAAAAAGTGTTAAATATTCAAGTAAAGATCAAGAACTTGATATTTTAATTAAAGAAAATGGTTCTGTGTTTGAACGATATAGGGAACATAATCCAATGTCTGATGTATTTATTGTAGAGGTAAAAAACGTTAAAGATATTCCAATAGTGACAAAATATTTAAATAATTTAAAGGGTATTGAAAAAGCGCAATATGGTGGACAGGGAATTAAAGATATGATTCAAGTTTTTGAATTACTTCGAAAAGGAATTACAATATTTGTGTTAATCATAGGAATTCTATCTGTTTTCTTAATTGTGAATACTATCAAGTTAACAATACAGATGCGTAAACAAGAAATTGCAATTATGCGAAATGTTGGCGCAACAAATTCTTATATTAAAATGCCTTTTATGTTTGAAGGTATGTTTATTGGAATACTCGCATCTATTATTCCAATTTTATTAACTTTTTTTGGATATACATATTTATATCAATATATGGATGGATGTTTTTTCAGTAGTATGTTTACAATGGTAGCTCCAGATCATTTGATTTATCGTATTAGTGTGATTTTGTTATTAAGTGGAATATTCGTAGGAATATTAAGTAGTTTTTTAGCTACTACAAAATACTTGAGGTGGCGTCGATGAAAATAAAGAAATTAGTAATAGGTATATGCTCTATTGGAATGATTGTAACTGTTTTTAAAAGTGATGTACAACAAATTTCAGCTAATGATTTTTCAAATACGGATTATTGGTTAGAAAAATGTAGTGTTGCGCAAGAAAATGCAGCAGAGGCACAAAAATGTAGAGAATTTAAATCTTATTATGCATCTTTAACAGATAAAAAAGAAGATGAAATTGGAAAATTAAATTCCGAAGTTTCTAAAATTAAAGATAATGTAGATCAAATCGAAAAAGGTGTAAAAGATATACAAGTAGTAATTGACGATTTACAATCTAAGATTAATATACAACAAAAAAATATTGATAAGATTCATATGGAAATGATTCAATTGGATATAAAAATAAAAGCAATAAAAAAAGATATTGATTTACGAGATAAAGTTGTAAAGGATCGCATGATGAATGAACAAGTGAATATGGGAACGAATATGCAATTGGAAATGATTATGGGTTCGAATGATTTAATTGATATGATCCGTAAAATAGAAGGATTAAAAAAAATTACAGAAAGTGATCAAAAAGATATAAAGAAATTATTGAAGGATAAGGAAAAACTCGATTTACAAAAGAAAGAACAACAACGGCTAGAAACAGATGCAAAAGAGAAGCAGGCGGAAATACAGAAGAAAAAAGAAACAGCTGAAAAAATGAAAAAAGAACAAGAACGATTAGTCAATGCATATCGCTTAAAAGAAGCAGAATTAAATGAAAAAATGCGTTCAGCAAAAGCGGATATTTCAACGATAAGAAATAATATGATTAATATTAATACTTCTGTTATGGATAATATTAAGGATGAAAATTTCACAAGTGGAGATTTGCTAAGACCTGTTCGTTCTGGAGTAAAAAGTGCAGGAACATGGTATTATCCTGGTGGAGGTTTACATTTAGGTTTAGATTATGCTGCTCCAATTGGAACACCAGTAGTAGCACCAGCAGATGGAATTATTCTTTATGCATCGAATCCATATAGTTCGAATAATGGATTTTTAGGAAATTATATTGGGCATCCAAGTGGGGCAGGAAATAGTATTCAGTATTTAACACAAGTAAATGGAACAACGTATGCAATCAGTATGTTCCATTTGGCACAAGAAGGATTTATAGCAACACCAGGAGCTAAATTTAAACAAGGTGATGTCATTGCAAGAACTGGAAATAGCGGAAATACAAGTGGTCCACATTGTCATATGGAAGTCATCAATTTAGGACATATGAGCATGAGTGATGCAATACAAAGATTTAATGCATCAGGAGCAGATTTTGCATGGGGTACAGGCTGGGGTAATTCAGCATTAGGAAGAACATGTAGTGTGAGTGGTGCACCATGTAGGGAGCGACCAGAAGAAGTCTTCAGATAAAGAGGTATGATAACATGATTGAATTAAAAAATGTATCAAAAAAATATAAAAACGGAGTGCATGCATTACGAGATGTAACACTTGCTATAGAAGATGGTGAATTTGTATATATCATTGGACCAACAGGTAGTGGGAAATCGACGTTAATCAAATTATTAGATGGTGAAGAAGTCCCTACAGAAGGAAGCGTTATTGTTGAAGGCGTAGATGTTGGAAAATTAAGACACTCTAAAGTTCCACTATATCGTAGAAATATTGGCGTAGTGTTTCAAGATTTTCGACTATTACCAAAGCTAACTGTATTTGAAAACATTGCTTTTGCGTTAGAAGTAATTGGAATGAATAAAGTTGATATTCGCCATCGTGTAAGAAAAGTATTAGAATTAGTATCTTTAGAAGATAAAGCAAAGTCTTTTCCAAATGAATTGTCTGGTGGTCAACAGCAAAGAGCAACTATTGGAAGAGCTATTGCGAATCATCCAAAAGTATTAATTGCAGATGAACCAACAGGAAACCTTGATCCACAAATGTCCGCAGAAATTATGGAATTACTAGAAAAAATAAATGAAGTTGAGAAAACAACTATTTTGATGGTAACTCATGATTCTACAATTGTAGATCGATTTAAAAAAAGAACAATTTGTTTAGAAGAGGGATATGTTGTAGGAGATATTATGAAAGGAGGCTATATAAAGCGTGACTAAGTTTTTTAAGGCACTGCCAAGACTTATAAAGACAGCTTTCTATAGTTTAATTCGACATCTTGCAATGGCAATGACGGCATCTAGTGTAGTAGCAATTACATTAACAGTTTTATCATTGTTTTTAATATTAGCAGGGAACATTGAAGTAGTTACCGATTCTATTCAACAAGATTTACAAATTCATGTGGTATTAAAATCTGATGTTACAGCAGAAAAAGAATTAAAAGATAGCAAAGAAGCAATTGAAAATATTAAAAATGTAAAAAAAGTAAAATTTTCAAATAAAGATCAAGAATTAGAATTAATGATAAAAGAGCGTGGAGATGCATTTAAAATATATAATGGAGAAAGAAACCCACTTTCAAATGGATATTTTGTATCGGTAAAGAATGTAAAAGAAATCAAGGAAACAACAGAAGCGATAAAAAAATTAGATATGATTAAAGATGCAAAATATGGCGGAACAAGTGTTTCAAAATTAGTTTCGGTTTTAGACGCAGTGCATAGTGGTGGAATTATATTTATAGGATTATTGTCGTTATTAGCAATTTTCTTAATCGCAAATGCGATTAAGTTAACAATTTATGCGAGATCAAATGAAATAGCAATTATGAGAAATGTAGGCGCTATGAACTGGTATATAAAAGTTCCATTTATGATTGAAGGTATGTTAATTGGCCTTATTGGATCTATTGTGCCATGTTTTATTACATATTTTGGATATCAATATATTTATGAATTATTCGGTGGAAGATTAGAATATACAATGTTTGAATTAATTCCATCAATTCCATTTACATTCAAAATTTGTGGAATATTAATTGTTGGTTCTATGCTTGTAGGTTTGATTGGCAGTATGTTTGCAACAAATAAACATTTAAAGGTAAATCGATAGTATGAATAGAAAAGTATTATTTTTTGATTATGATGGAACATTAATCTGTAATGAAACCAAAGAAATGACAACAGAAACAAAACATGCATTGCAACAAGTAAAACAAAATGGACATTTGTTGTTTTTGAATACTGGAAGAACAAAAGCAATTTTAGATGAACAAGTGGATGCATTGAATTTGGAGGGTTTTATTTTAGGATGCGGAAGTTATATTGAATATCAAAACGAGTTATTGTATGAAATTAAAATACCAGATAAAATAAAAAAAGAATTCGTTAATAAAACAAAAGAATATCATATTGATGCTTTTTTTGAAGGAACAAATTCTTTATATATTACACATAATATTCAATCTCCTAGATTGTTGAAAATTATCAAACAGTATAAACGTGAACATGTAGATATTCAATATATAGAAGAATTAAAAGATGATGTAGTGAAGATGTTTATATGTTTTCAGGATTTACAATATGAAGAAGTATTTCAACAATGGGTAAAAAAATATTTTGAATATATCGATCGTGGAAGACATTGCGTAGAATTAGTTTTAAAAGGAAATTCAAAAGCTACAGGAATTCAAAAAGTGATAAACTATTTAAATATATCCAAAGAAGATTGTTATGTATTTGGAGACAGCAATAATGACTTGCCAATGTTTCAGTATATTGAGAATAGTGCTTTGTTAGGAAATGAAGAAAGCTTAAAATCTAAAGTTAAATTTGTTTGTAGAAAAACAGAAGAAAATGGGCTTGTAGAAGCATTAGAAAAATTTAATTTGTTATAAAAACCGACATTTGTCGGTTTTTATGTATTTTATACTCTATAAATGCAAGATACTTAAATTTATTGAGTAATACTAGATATAAATTTAAGGTTATATTTAATAAAGATGAAAGAAATTGTATATACTAAAAATGGATATATAGTTATTAATTAGAATGCTAAAGTATTGCATGTGAATTATTTTAGATTTATGAGTTTCATTGAATGAATTTACTCTTAATAGGATTGTAAATAAAAATGAAATAAAGTAAAATAGAAGAGGATAACCTTGTATAGAATCTAAATTGGTAGATTCGTCTCTACCCGCTAACCGTAAATAAGCGGACTACAAGGAATCTTTTGACTAGCTTTATTTTTGTCATGGAGATTCCTTATGGGATTTTTATGACTTTTTTATTTTAGAAGAAGGGAACAGAAAAAAATGAAGGTATTAGTAATTGGAAAAGGTGGAAGAGAACATGCTCTTGCACATGCGACTTACAGAAGTAATTTAGTAGATTGTGTTTATGCAGCTCCAGGAAATCCAGGAATGGCAAAATTTGCTAAATGTGTGAATATTAGTGATAGTGATGTAGATGCTTTGGTAGCTTTTGCAAAAGAAGAGAAGATTGATTTAACAATTGTTGGACCTGAAGCAAGTTTATCTTTAGGTATTGTTGATGCATTTCAAAAAGAAGGATTAAAAATATTTGGTCCAACAAAAGATGCTACACAAGTGGAATCAAGTAAGGATTTTGCAAAGAAAACTATGGCAAAATATAATATTCCTACAGCTACATATGAAACCTTTAATACAAAAGAAGATGCTATTGCTTATGTAAAAAAACAAGGAGCACCAATTGTAATTAAAGAGGATGGATTAAAAGCTGGTAAAGGAGTAACTGTAGCTAGTACACTAGAAGAAGCTTTTGATGCGATTGAAATTGCTTTTTCAATTCCTAATAATAAAGTAGTTATTGAAGAATGTTTGTTTGGATTTGAATTCTCATTAATTTGTTTTGTTTGTGATGATGTTGTAGTTCCTATGCAAATTGCACAAGATCATAAATGCGTTTATGATGGAGATAAAGGTCCAAATACAGGAGGAATGGGTTGTTATTCACCAGTGAAGAAAATTACTCCAGAAATTATTCAAGATGCAATGCAGCACGTCATGATTCCAATGGCAAAAGCAATGATGGAAGAAGGACATCCATTTACTGGATTTTTATATGGTGGTTTAATGTTAACAGAAAATGGAATTAAAACAATTGAATTTAATGCACGTTTTGGTGATCCAGAAGCAGAAGTTATTTTACCACGTTTACAAAGCGATTTTGTTGATGTTATCCTAAAAGTTATGAACCATGAAAACGTAGAATTGGAATGGGATTCTCAAGTAACGTTAGGGGTTGTATTAGCAAGTGAAGGATATCCTGCAAGTAGTACAAAAGGTGCAATTATTGAAGGATTAGATGATGTAGACGGATTTGTATATCATATGGGAACAAAAATGGATCAAGGTAATTTAGTTACGGATGGTGGACGTGTTTTAATTAGTGTTGCGAAAGCAAACACCCTTGAAGAAGCATATGAAAAAGCTTATACAGATGTTAAAAAGATTCAATGCGATAAATTATTCTATCGTAACGATATTGGAAAGAAAGATATGTAGGGAGGAATTCTATGTTTAAAACTGATCTAGAAATTGCACAAGAATGTGAATTGGAATATATTCGTGATGTTGCAGCAAAAATTGGTGTTGAAGAAAATGATTTAGAATATTATGGAAATTATAAAGCTAAAGTGTCATTAGATTTGTTAAATAGAAATAAAAATCGTGAAGATGGGAAACTGATTTTAGTAACAGCAATTAATCCTACGAAAGCAGGAGAAGGAAAGTCAACGACAACTGTTGGTTTGGGAGATGCATTGAATCGATTAGGAAAGAAAACAATGATTGCATTACGTGAGCCATCTTTAGGACCAGTATTTGGATTAAAAGGTGGAGCAGCTGGTGGAGGATATGCACAAGTTGTTCCAATGGAAGATATTAACCTACATTTTACTGGAGATATGCATGCAATTACTACAGCAAACAATTTGATTAGTGCTTGTTTAGATAATCATATTCATCAAGGAAATGAATTAGATATTGATATTGAACATATTACATGGAAACGTTGTTTAGATATGAATGATCGGACTTTGCGTAATATTAACATTGGTCAAGGTGCGAAAGCAAATGGTGTAGAACGACATGATGGATTTAATATTACAGTAGCATCTGAAGTTATGGCAGTTCTATGTTTGGCAGATTCTTTGATAGATTTAAAAGCTAGATTGGGGAAAATGTTAGTAGCATACAATACGAAAAATGAACCAATTTATGTAAAGGATTTAGGCATAGAAGGTGCTTTAGCAATGGTTTTAAAAGATGCTATTAAACCAAATATGGTACAAACATTAGAACATAATCCAGTATTGATTCATGGAGGTCCTTTTGCAAATATTGCACATGGTTGTAATTCTTTATTAGCAACAAAAACTTGTTTAAAATTAGCTGATTATACAGTAACAGAGGCAGGATTTGGTGCAGACTTAGGTGCTGAGAAATTTTTAGATATTAAATGTCGATTTGGTGAATTAAAACCGAATGCAGTTGTTATTGTTGCAACAATTCGTGCGTTAAAACAACATGGGAATATAGCATATGAGGATTTAAAAGAAGAAAATGTTGAAGCAATGTTAGCAGGATGTGAAAATCTTGCAAAACATATTGATACAGTAAAACAATTTGGATTACCATATATTGTAGCAATTAATGAATTTGCAACAGATACTCCAAATGAGGTACAAGCTTTAGAAGAATGGTGTAAAGAAAATAACCATCCAATGTCATTATCTCAAGTATGGGCAAAAGGTGGAGAAGGAGCTTTAGATTTAGCAAAACAATTAATTGACTTATGTAATCAAGAAAATACATATACACCTCTATATGATGTAAATGATTCTATTGAAGATAAAATTAATACAATTGCAACAAAAGTTTATGGAGCAGATGGAGTTGATTTTACAGACGAAGCAAAAGAACAAATTGCACTATATAATAAATTAGGATGGAATAAAATGCCAATTTGCATGGCAAAAACACAAATGTCTTTAACAGATGATGGAAAGGTTTTCGGCGCTCCAAAAGGATTCCGTATTACAGTTAGAGAATTAAACCCATCATTGGGGGCAGGTTTTATTGTTGCTTTAACAGGTAAAGTATTAACAATGCCAGGACTTCCAAAAGTTCCAGCTGCAAATAAAATGGATATTACAGAAGATGGACAGATTACCGGATTATTCTAGTAAGTAAATAAATATAAAAAATACTCTAAGTTTGGACATATAAGTGTTTATAACTTGGAGTATTTTTTTAATAAAAAAAACAGCAGGGGAACTGCTGTTTAGCGATGATATAATTTTTTTGTTTGATATTTATCTTCACAAGTTAAATTAATTTTCAATTTACGGAAAGTATCTAAATCAACTTGAGATAAAATAACTGTACTATGAGCTTCACAATTTTTTAATTTATCTAATTGTTGTAAAGCGCAATGAGATACTGGATTTGTTGTTGCACTAATTGCTAAAGCAATTAATACTTCATCTGTATGTAATCTAGGATTATGATTTCCTAATGGACCAACTTTTAATTTTTGAATCGGTTCTATAATATTAGGCGAAATTAAAGGTATTTCATCGTTAATATGACCAAGACGTTTCAATGCGTTTAATAACGCTGCAGAACTTGCTCCTAATAATGAAGTTGTTTTACCAGTTACAATTGTATGATCAGGTAATTCAATAGCAACAGCAGGAGCATTGGTTTGGCTTGCTTTATCCAATGCAGGTTGTACACATTTACGATCTTCAGGAGTAATATTTGCTTGAGACATAATAATTTCAATTTTTTGGATCGTTTCCTCTGAAGTATGGCCATTTTTTTGATCAACTTTTGCTTTATAATAACGGCGAATAATTTCACTTTCACTAGCATTTCTTGCTTCTTCATCATCACATATACAATATCCAACCATATTAACTCCCATATCAGTAGGAGATTTATAAGGACTTTTTCCTGAGATACGTTCAAACATAGTGCTTAATACTGGAAAGATTTCAACATCTCTATTGTAATTTACTGTTGTTTCTCCATATGCTTCTAAGTGGAATGGGTCAATCATATTAATATCATTTAAATCTGCTGTAGCAGCTTCATATGCTAGATTTACAGGATGTTTTAATGGAAGATTCCAGATAGGGAATGTTTCAAACTTTGCATATCCTGCTTTCACTCCACGTTTATGTTCATGGTATAATTGAGATAAGCAAGTTGCCATTTTACCAGAACCCGGGCCTGGAGCAGTCACAACAATTAATGGACGACTTGTCTCAATATATTCATTTTTTCCATAACCTTCATCGGACACGATGAAAGGAATGTTATTTGGATATCCAGGAATTTGATAATGCAAATAAACACGAACACCTAAATTTTCTAAATGATTCTTAAAAGCGTTAGCAGATTCTTGATTTTCATAACGCGTAATTACAACGCTACCTACAAATAAACCAGTTCCTCTAAACGCATCAATTAAACGAAGAACTTCTACATCATAAGGAATTCCTATATCTCCACGTATTTTATTCTTTTCAATATCGTTTGCACCTACTGCAATTACAATTTCGACTTGTTCTTTTAATTGTAAAAGCATTTTTAATTTACTATCTGGTTGAAAACCTGGCAAAACACGAGAGGCATGATTATCATCAAATAGTTTTCCACCAAATTCAAGGTATAATTTATTATCAAATTTAGAAATTCTTTCTAATATATGTTTTGATTGAAGTTTTAAATATTTGTCGTTATCGAAAGCAATTTTATTCATTTTCTCACACTCCCTTAATGAAGTTAATCACTGTCATTTATTATAGCAAAATAATAATATATTTACTAATTAAAATGAAAATAAATTTAAAATAATTTATATAGAAAAGGTAAAATGAAACAGATTTGGAAAAAAAATATAAAAACATAAATAAATTTATCAAGAAATTCAAGAGTATGTTATAATAAAAACACTTCTTACAGGATATTATTAATATGTAAGAAGATAATACAATTAAAATAAGAAAAAATGAGATCAAGAATGATCATCATTGGAATAATATGGTAATACCGGAAGGAGAAAAAAATGGAAGAAGTTATCAAAATTGAAGGAAAACATAGATTAAATGGAACGGTAAGGATTAGTGGGTCAAAAAATGCGACAGTTGCATTGATTCCAGCAGCAATATTAGCAAATGGACCTGTTACAATTTGTGGAGTACCAAGCATTTCAGATGTTGATTCTTTATCGGTACTTCTTCGTGATTTAGGAGTTATTGTTGATAAACGTGCTTATGATAGTATTGTAATTGATCCAACAGAGATGCAAAACAAACCATTAGTGCATGATGCCGTTAATAAATTAAGAGCATCTTATTATTTTATGGGTGCTTTATTAGGGAAATATGGCCATGTTGAAATACGTATGCCTGGAGGATGTTATTTAGGTCCTAGACCAATTGATTTACATTTAAAGGGATTTGAGTCTTTAGGTGCTACAGTTACGTATGATCATGGATGTTATATTTTAGATGCTCCTGAATTGGTTGGAAATAAGATTTTCTTAGATATTTCAAGTGTAGGAGCTACGATTAATATTATGATGGCAGCGGTACATGCGAAAGGAAAAACAGTAATTGAAAATGCAGCAAAAGAACCAGAAATTATTGATGTAGCAACATTATTGAATAAAATGGGAGCTAACATTCGAGGTGCTGGAACAAATATGATCATTATTGAAGGAGTAGAAAAATTAAATGGATGTTTCCATGAAATTATTCCTGATCGAATTGAGGCTGCTTCTTATATTGTTATGGCTGCTGCAGCTGCTGAAGAAGTTGTTGTTGAAAATATTATTCCTCAACATTTAGAATCCTTATTAAGTAAATTGGATGAGATAGGTGTTGATATGGAAGTTGGTATTGATAGTATTCGAATTCGAGGTAGTTTGGAAAATTTAAAAGCTACCGAAATAATGACATTGCCATATCCTGGTTTTGCAACAGATATTCAGCAACCATTAACTGCTCTTTTAACACAAGCGCAAGGGCAATCTGTTATTACTGAAACAATTTATACAGAACGTTTTAAACACTGTTATGAATTAGCGAAAATGGGAGCAAAAATTAATGTTATGATTCCAAGTTCTTTTATTAATGGGGCGACGCCTTTACATGGAGCTGATGTAACAGCGACTGATTTACGTTGTGGAGCATGTTTAGTAGTTGCAGGTTTAATCGCTAATGGAGTTACAACAATCAGAAATATTTATCATATTGAAAGAGGATACGAACATATTGATGAAAAATTAACTGCGTTAGGTGCTAAAATTTGGAGAGAAACGATTGAAGACTAGTATAATTCTTTTGGAATTATACTTTTTTTATTGTTATAATTAAAATAAGAAGATAATAAGTGAAAAAACGAGGTGATATCTATGTTAAGAATCGCTATATTAGAAAATGAAGAAAATGCGAAAAAAATAATATTTCAATTAGGAGAAATATTAAAAGAAGAAGATTGGACATTTCATTATTTTTCTAAAATTTCAGAATTAGCAAAAGCGCAATTATCAAAAGAATATAATATTATTATTTTACAAGATAAGTTTGATACTCCACGAGTCACAGAAAGGTTTATTCATCCGTATCCAGAACGTGTGATTGTATTTACTACGTCAAAAGAAATATCATATGAGTTTTATGATTATAATCAAATTTTATACGTTAATAGGAATTGTTTAGAAAATGAATTAAGAAATGTATATCCATGCATAAAAAGAAAAATGAAAAATGATGATGAATATTTCTTTTCTTATAATCATATAAGTGTTCCATTAAAAATAAAAGAAATTTATTATATTGAAAAAGAAAATAAAAATTTAATTTATCATACAAAAAAAGGAGAATTTAGAGAGCGTAAAAATATTAGTGATGCAGAACGATATTTTGAAAAATATCAATTTTTAAGAATTCATTCCAGTTTTTTAGTAAATTTTCAATACATAACAAAATTTGAATCTGATACTGTATATGTGAATCAAATCCAACTTCCATTCGCAAGATTACGGCGACAAGAAATTATTGATAAAGTAAGAAAATTAACAAAATAAAAGAAATTACCAAGTTTTCCATAAAGAGGTTAAAAATGCCACTTTCATTTACAAAGATACATAAAAACATATAATAAAAGTGTAAAGAAAAGAAAGAGTAACAAAAAGAGAGCGGTGAGAAAATGGGAAGTTTAATTCGTTGATAAATTGAAGCATAACTGAATCGATGCGTGAAAGGGTATCTTGTAGAGGTACTTATCGAAAAGGAAATATGATATCAATTTATTAACATTTCGAAAATACGGTGTGGATCATCGGAATTTAAAGCCTGAAGAAAATTTGGTGAAAGCAAAACAGGTATCAGGAAAAGAAAGTAGCGATACTTTCAGTTGCAGGGATGCAAATAAACTCTATAGTATTGTTCCATTAATATATAAGTAGAATAGGAACTTATATATTGCTTGAAGAGATTCAAGCATTCTATAATAAATAGATTGAATTTGAAACATAGGTATGTGAAATAAGGATGAAAACTATCTAAATGTATAATTATTGTGAAAGAAAGTCCTATGTGGAGAAGGTGAAACAAATACGTAGCGATATGGATGTATTGTAATCTAGCATGAGTTACGAAAGAAAAAGATGAAGCTATATACAAAGACAGGAAAATATCGTGATGAAATAAAATTTAATAGGAAAGTCTTCTATACAACTGAATTGAGATAGAAGACTTTTTTTATTTTAATTTTACATCTTTTTAATGGAACAAATATTACAAATCATAGGAAACAGAAAAACCAATAAATAAAGACAAAAAAATGAATAAAAGGTTTAGTTCAATGGGCAATTTTGTTATAATAATAAATACTGGAGGGATAGTATGTCCAAAATATTTCATAAAGTAGATTTTTACCAAACCGTAAAAGAGTATGGGGTTATTCTAAATGAAACCCAACTTATACAATTTGAAAAGTATGCTAAAATGTTAGTTGAGTGGAATGAAAGGATGAATCTAACTGCAATTACCGATATCGATGAAATCTATGAAAAGCATTTTTTAGATTCAATTTTACCCTCCTTTGATGTAGAATTAAAAGGCAGTTTTTGTGATGTGGGAGCAGGAGCTGGTTTTCCTAGTATTCCATTAAAAATAGTGTATCCTGATTTGAAAGTGACAATTGTGGAAACATTAGGAAAGAGGGTTACGTTCCTAAATGCACTTTGTAAAGAGTTAGGATTAGAAGATGTTGATTGTGTACATGCAAGAGCAGAGGACTATGCAAAAGATCATCGCGAAAGTTTTGATATTGTAAGTGCAAGAGCAGTTGCAAATTTACCAATGCTTTCAGAGTTATGTATTCCACTTGTTAAACAAGGAGGAATGTTTTTAGCGTTAAAAGGGGCAAATGCACTAGAAGAATATCAGTTAGCTGAAAAAGCAATACATATATTAGGGTGTGAAAAAAAACAAATGGATGAAAAAATATTAAGTGATGGTTCAAAACGAATAAATTTTGTATTTCAAAAAATAAAACCAACACCTAAAAAATATCCACGAGCATTTGCTAAAATTAAAAAGAATCCCCTTTAAGGAGGAAGAAAATGAAAGAAACTAAAATAATTGCAATTGATTTGATTGAACCAAATCCTTATCAACCTCGTTTAGAATTTGATAATGATGCGTTGATGGATTTGGCACAATCAATTCGTGAAAATGGGTTAATACAACCAATTACTGTAAGAGAAATAAATGGGAAATATCAAATCATTGCAGGAGAAAGAAGATTTCGTGCAATGCGTTTAAATGGTGCAGTTGAAGTTCCAGTAAATATAATGGATGCTAATGAAGTTCAAATGGCCGAACTTGCACTTGTAGAAAATATTCAAAGAGAGAATTTAAGTGCAATTGAAGAAGCAAAATCCTATTTAGAAATAATGAAATATACAGGATTAAATCAATCGCAGCTTGCTTTGCGTGTTGGAAAGTCACAAAGCTCGATTGCTAATAAAATTCGTTTATTAAATTTAAATGAGGAAATACAAGATGCAGTAAATATGCATCGTATTAGTGAACGACATGCAAGAGCTTTGCTTGGATTAGATGAAGAAAAGCAAAAAAGTGTATTAAAGAAAATTGAGAAAAAAGGCCTTACTGTTGCGCAAACAGAGAAAATGTTAAAAGAGATGGAAAAAGGTCCAAAAAATAAGAAAAAAGTGATGCTGAAAGGAATCAGTAAAAATATTCGTATTGCAATTAATACCCTACATCAAGCAGTTAACATGGTAAATAGGGCAGGTTGTGAAGCGACAATGCAGGAAGAAGAACGCGAGGATGAAGTAGTGATCACTGTTCGTATTCCTAAATAGAAAGGGTTGATTACATATGGGAAAAATTATTGCTATATCAAATCAAAAAGGTGGAGTAGGGAAAACGACAACATCTATTAACTTAGCAGCTGGATTAGGTTATTTAGGGAATAAAGTATTATTGGTAGATTTTGACCCACAAGGGAATGCAACACAAGGTGTTGGTGCTGGTGTAGGGGAAGATAAACTTTCTGTTTATAATTTAATTATGGAAGATTATGAAGTTAGCGATATTCGCAAACAATTGAGTGCTCCACCAATGGATATTGTTCCGGCTAATATTTCATTAGCTGGTGCTGATTTACAGATGGTAAAGTTTGAAGTTGGGAAAGAAGAGTTACTAAAGAAAAAATTAGATAAAGTAAAAGATGAATATGATTTTATTATTATAGATTGTCCACCTTCATTAGGATTATTAAATACCAATGCATTAACAGCTGCAGACTCTGTAATTATACCTGTTCAATGTGAATACTATGCATTAGAAGGAGTTACACAATTATTGCTGACTATTCGTTTAGTCCAACAATTATTTAATAGAAATTTAATGATTGAAGGTGTCATTTTAACAATGTATGATGCACGTACAAAATTAAGTGTTGAGGTTCAGCAAGAAGTTCGTCAGCATTTTAAAGACCGTGTATATAAAACTTATATCCCTAGAAATGTTAAGTTAAGTGAAGCTCCTTCTAGAGGCAAGTCGATTTTTGAGTACGATGTACGTTGTGAGGGTGCAAAAGCTTATGCTGGATTAGCAAATGAAGTTGTAAAAATGAATAAAAAATCAAAATTATGATAGGAGGTAAAGGATATGACAAAAAACGATAATAGTTCTAGATTAGGAAAAGGACTATCTGCTATCTTTGGAGAAGATGTGAGTAATGTACTAGAAGATATTCAACAAGGTAAAACAGAAGTACATGAAGATAGTAAATTTGAAGTTCCTGTAAATGAAGTTAAACCAAATCCTTATCAACCTAGAAAACAATTTAATGATGATAAAATTCATGAACTTGCGGATTCAATCAAATTACACGGTGTATTTACCCCTATTTTAGTAAAGAAGGCAGTTAAAGGATATGAATTAATTGCAGGGGAAAGAAGACTTCGTGCTAGTAAAATTGCAGGATTAGAAACAATTCCAGCAATATTAATGGAATTTGATGATCAGCAAATGATGGAAATTGCACTATTAGAAAATATTCAACGTGAAGATTTGAATGCGATTGAAGAGGCACAAGGATATGAAAAATTAATAAAAAAATTAGGTTATACACAAGAAGAATTAGCAAAGCGTATCGGGAAATCACGTGAACATGTTGCCAATATGTTACGTTTGTTAAAACTTCCAAAAACAGTTCAACAATATGTTGTTGATGGATTATTAAGCATGGGTCATGTTCGTGCATTATTATCATTAAAAGATGATGCATTAATGGAAGATATTGCGAAAAAAGCAATTGATTCACATTTATCTGTTCGTGCAGTTGAAGCATTAGTAAAAAATATGAATGAACCACATGAAGAAAATGAAAAGAAAGAACGAGACATAAATTTAGATCAAGTGGAACAAAGATTACAAAGTCGTTTTGGAACAAAAGTTAAAGTTAGTGATAAACAAATTGTAATCAAATACCATGGCAATGAAGATTTAAATCGTTTATTAGAAATGATTGGTGGATTGGAAGAAGAAGCTTAATCAATAGATTAACAAATTGTGCATCTTATGGAAAATATCATAAGGTGCTTTTTTAATAAAAAAAGATGATTCATTTAAAAAGATGAATCATCTATTATTTATGTTTTAATTTTCTATATAAGTTATATTGAAGTGGACGAATTGGTAGAATAAAGTCTCCTACTAATTCTTCTACAACGCCTCCAAAACCTTTTTTAAATTCATATACGCCATAATCTACAGAATTTTTGCTAAAGTCTCCAGATAGACCATAGAAATTATAACGATTTATATGATTTTTTATACTTTCTTGAATCATATGCCATTGAATTGCATAAGGGGCATTGTATTTTCTAAATTCATCATATGCTGCACCATAAAGGTAGACACATTCATCTCCTTGTGTGACAAAGAAAGAAGTAGCCATATTGATAATGTTTCCATGCTGTTGTTTTAAATCTTGAAGTTCGGCTAATTTTTTGTTTGAATTTTCAATGGTTTGTTCAAATAATTCTTTTTTATTTTTATTTTTCTCATTTTCTGGATCTTGCTCTAAACGTTTGTTAATATCATCTAGTTTTTTATTTGTATTTTTGATTTCATTTTTTAAATTTGCTTGGAATTCTTCTACATCCATGTATGCTAATAAAACTTTACAATCAACACCAAAAGCCTTTGTTTGATTGTAGTAAAATTCGTATGGGCGAGAAGCAAAATTACATCTCTGCGCTGTGTGTTCTAACATATCTGTAAAGATTTTTAGTTCGTCTAAATCAAGTGTACGAACTTTAATTCCTTCTTTATCTATCTTTTTGATAGAGCGACGTGTAAGTTGTCGCATTCCTTTTAATATTTCACTTTCAGTTTTATCTTTTAAATATAAAGAGAACATCCATCGTATTTCAGACAGTACTTGAAAATTTTTAGAGAAACCTTGGTGTTGAAAAGCGCAGGATTCTAGATTTTTAATCACATAAGAATGATCAAATCCACCTTCAACTAAATTTGCATCAATATCTCTTTCTTTATATAGTACATTTGGATCTATTAATAAGTAAAGAGCTTTTTTTGCTTTTAAGTAACTTTTTAACTGACTGACAAAAAAATTTAGTAACTCTTGATTTTTATAATCAATTAAGAAACCTCTTTGGGCATAATAAAACCGATAAACTTTCATTACAGGAATAGAAGATAATGCAGTTGCACAAATCAATTTATCATCTTCTTTAATTCCTACATAATCAACCTTCCAATGATTCATCAATTTTAAATCCATCGCTTGAACGGAATTCATAAAATCTCTATATGGATGTTGTTTTTGAAAAGTATCGTATTCAGATTTTGTAATTTGTAAAAATTTCATTTTTAAGCTCCTTGTATGTATAAATGATTTTAAATAGTATTTATATTTCCTTATAAGATAGTATATCCTTAGGTTATATTTATGGTTTACACTTATAAATAAATTATTCATTTTACTTGATGAATATAGTGTAGAATAGTTGCTTTGTTTATTTATAAAGATTTTAGTAAATGTAAAATATAGCCATTATATTTTTATTCTACATAAAAATTATAGCATAATTTAGAGATAATATCTGATGAAATATTGAGCATAGAATTTAAGATAAGTTTTTTAATATTTCTTTACGTATATAGTAGATTGTTTGATCTAAACCATGATCCTTTAAATACTCTAATAAATGTTGAGTTAGTTTTTTAGTATTTGGATGCATCATTACATTATCATAGCCGTTCATAAAGTATTCTAATGCACTAGCATCTGTATAGTTGTCTTTTTGATAATTCATAGAGGCGGCAATTCGATCACATACCATTTCGACAACATAATTTACAGGCATTTCTAAAGGTTGAATGCCAAAGGGAGCATTTCCGTTATCTAGCCAATATTCCCAGTGATGTTTATTTCTACCTTTATGATGTAACCATCCAAGGGAATATCCAACCATTTCTTTTTCTTTGTTGATTGGACTTCTAAATCCTTCATAATATTTTACACCAGACCAAAATTCAATAAAGGAATATTTTGATAAATCGTGTAAAATTCCTTGTTTAAATAAATGACAACGAAAACATAGTTTTGTTACTAAATATTTATGATGATTAATTGTAGTTAAATGACCCCAAAAATTATGCATATATAGTACCTCTTTTATTTAGTAGTGTGGTTATTCTAGCATAAATTTTATAAAAATAAAAGAAGCACAAAGACTTCTTAAATGTTATTTAGTTATAGATTTATTTTTTTTATGCATGGTTTTCCATGATAAGAAAGGGATAGATAATACAATTAAAATAATGATTGTTGCCCCAATATAGCTCCATGGCTGAGGAAATTTATCGGCATATCCTTGGACAAAAATAAAAATGATTATAATTGGTAAAACGTAACAAACATATTTATGAATCCATTTAGGATATTTTAATCCTTTACCTGCATTGGATTCTTCTATAAAATTATTCCACCCCCAGCCATAGCGAGTAGTACAGAATAATAAATATAATAAGGAACCTAGAGGTAACAAGTTGCTTGATACAATGAAATCTTCAAGATCTTGAATTGTTGTACTAGCACCTAGTGGTTGAATAAAAGATAATACATTAAATCCTAGTGCACAAGGAAGACTTAAAATTAATATAGCTATAGAATTGACAATGACAGCTTTTTTTCTAGTCCATCCACAATCCATTGCGAATGATACGATATTTTCAAATACTGCAATAATTGTAGTGAATGCTGCAAAAGACATAAATAAAAAGAATAATGTTCCCCATAATCTGCCTCCAGACATTACATTGAATACATTTGGTAATGTTACGAAAACTAATCCTGGGCCACTGTCTGCATCAACTCCAAATGAAAAACAAGCAGGGAATATAATTAATCCCGCAACTAATGCCACAAAAGTATCTAAAATACATACATTTAAACTTTCCCCTAATAGAGAACGATCTCGATCAATATAACTTCCAAAAATAGCTAGAGCACCAATTCCTAAGCTTAAAGTAAAGAATGCTTGACTCATAGCAGCATAAATAGAATTCCATATTCCATTTTCTAACATTTTATCAAAGTTGGGAATTAAATAAAATTCTAGACCACTTGATGCATTCGGCAAAGTTATAGAACGTATAACTAAGATTACCATGATTAGTAATAAAGAAGACATCATATATTTTGAAATTTTTTCTACTCCATTTTGTAATCCTCTACTACAAACAAAAAATCCAACAATAATAATTACACACATCCAAACAATATTTTGTATAGGATCTTCTAACATAGTATTAAAAGTTTGACCAACTTCATTTGTTGTTAATCCTTGAAATTGCCCTGTAGCCATTTTTATACAATAGTTAATCATCCAGCCCCCAACAGTTGTATAAAACATCATTAAAATATAGTTCCCTGCAATTGCTAAATATTTAATTTTATTCCATTTTGTACCCTTTGGCTCTAGTATATCAAATGATTTTGCTGCAGATTTTTTTGAAGCTCTTCCTACAGAAAATTCCATAACCATGATTGGTAATCCTAATACAACAAGAAATAGTAAATACATTAAAATAAATGCAGCCCCTCCATATTTACCTGTTATATAGGGAAATCTCCATACATTTCCTAATCCTATTGCGCAACCAGCAGAAATTAGGATAAAGCCTAATCTCGATGAGAATTTCTCTCTATTATTCATACTTTCACACCCTTTTAAGCTATTTTAAAGGAATTGAAATTGAATGTCAATGTATTGAAAATGCTACATTGTTTTTCTTTTTATTTAAGAATATTATTCATTTATATATCTTTATAAAATAGAATAAATCATTCGACATTATATTTATTCATGGTATACTATACCTCGTAAAGAGGTGTTAAATATGGAAATGCATAGAAATTCTCGCTGTTGGTGCGGAAGTGGAAAAAAATATAAACAATGTCATGAAAAATTTGATGAAAAGATTCGTCTATTAGCACAACAAGGAAATATTGTTCCAGATCGTAAATTAATTAAAAATAAAAAAGATATTTTGGGAATAAAGAAAAGTGGAGAAATTAATACTGGAGTATTGGATCATGTTGCAAAGCATATACATGCAGGAATGAGCACAGGGGATATTGATCGTCTTGTGTATGATTATACAGTTTCTCATGGAGCAATTCCAGCTCCTTTAAATTACGAAGGATTTCCAAAAAGTGTGTGCACTTCAATTAATGATGAAGTGTGTCATGGAATTCCGGATGATACTATTATTTTACAAGAAGGAGATATTGTGAATGTTGATGTATCTACAATTTATCATGGTTATTATTCCGATGCATCACGTATGTTCATGATTGGAAATGTAAGTGAAGAAGCAAAACGTTTGGTTGAGGTTACTAAAGAATGTTTAGAAGTTGGGATTAAAGCGGTTAAGCCTTGGGGGCATGTTGGAGATATTGGTGCTGCTATTTACGAATATGCAACAAGTAAAGGCTATAGTGTCGTTATGGATTTTGCAGGTCATGGAGTAGGAAAAGAATTTCATGAAGATCCAATAGTATCTCATGTTTCAAGAAAAGGAACTGGAATGATTTTAGCTCCTGGAATGGTATTTACAATTGAACCAATGATTAATGAAGGAGATTATCATTTATTTATTGATGAAGATAATGGATGGACTGCATACACAGAAGATGGAAAGCTTTCTGCACAATGGGAACATACATTATTAGTTACAGAACATGGTGTCGAAATATTAACATATTAATAATAGAGGAATAATATATGAAAGTTGTTTTACAAAGAGTAAGTCATGCATCATGTACAATTGATGGAAACTTGCACGGAAGTATTCAAACTGGTTTTTTAGCACTTGTAGGAATTACGCAAAGTGATAGCGAAGAAATAGTAAAAAAGATTGCAAAAAAATGTTTTGAATTACGTGTGTTTGAAGACGAAAATGGAAAAATGAATAAAAGTCTAGTGGATGTAAATGGAGATATTTTATCCATTTCACAATTTACTTTATATGCAGATTGTAAAAAAGGAAGAAGACCAAGCTTTGTAAATGCTGCAAGGCCAGACCAAGCAAATCCGTTATATGAGTTATTTAATGAAGAATTGCGTACATATGGATTGAAAGTTCCAACAGGGATTTTTGGAGCTGATATGAAAATAGAATTGTTAAATGATGGTCCGATTACCATTATTTTAGATAGTAATGAATTATAGGAGATGAAATATGGGTATAGTAGTATATGGTAGCGAAATTGCTAAAAAAATTAAACTAGAAATGATAGAAAAGGTTAAAAACTTAAAAGATAATGGAAAGAGATTACCTAAACTAGTTGTTGTTTTAGTAGGAGAAAATCCTGCAAGTATTTCTTATGTTAAAGGAAAAGAAAAAGCGTGTACTGAAATAGGAATGGAAAATGAATTAATTAAACTTCCAGAAACAATTTCACAAGAAGAATTATTAGAGGTTGTGAAAACTTTAAATAAGGATGATGAGGTTGATGGAATTTTAGTCCAATTACCTTTACCAAAGCAAATCGATGAACATGCTATTTTACATGCAATTGATCCATCGAAAGATGTAGATGGATTTCATCCACATAGTCTAGGTAAATTAATGTTACAAGAAGAAACTTTTATTTCATGTACTCCAAAGGGTATTATACGTATATTAGAAGAAATAGGAATGAAAGATTTGAGTGGAAAACATGCAGTTGTTATTGGAAGAAGTAATATTGTTGGAAGACCGCTTGTGCAATTGTTAATTAATCATAATGCCACAGTTACGGTGTGTCATTCAAAAACAGAAAATATTGAGAGTATCGCATCCCAAGCGGATATATTAATCGTATCTGTTGGCAAGCCACGATTAGTTAATCATAATTGGGTAAAAGATGGAGCCGTTGTAATTGATGTTGGAATTAATCGTGATGAAAATAATAAACTTTGTGGCGATGTTGATTTTGATGATGTTGTTGATAAAGTAAGTTATATTACACCTGTACCAAAAGGAGTAGGCCCTATGACAATTACGATGTTGTTAGAAAATACAATTCATTCTTATAATATAAGAGAAAATAAATAGAGGAAATTTATATGATAAAAGAAGAATATGGATTAAATGATATTGTTGAAATGAAAAAAGAACACCCATGTCATAAATCTAAATATTGGAGAATTATACGTATGGGTGCAGATATTCGCATAAAATGTTTAGGTTGTGGTACAAGTGTTTTATTTCCACGTGTTGAGTTTGAAAAGAAATTAAAAAAAGTTATTGAACATGCTCCAAAAGAAAATCAAGAAGATTGCTAAATTGCAATCTCTTTTTTATTGAAATAGTTGCATAACATAAAAAAAAACGGTAGAATGTTAACGTTGAGAGGAATGATAGAATGGCATTAACAGCAGGAATTGTTGGACTTCCTAATGTAGGAAAGTCAACGTTATTTAACGCAATTACAAAATCACAAGTAGAGGCTGCAAATTATCCTTTTGCAACAATTCAACCGAATGTTGGAGTTGTAGAAGTTCCAGATTATAGAATGGATCGTTTAGTTGAATTATTTCATCCAAAGAAAACAATTTATACAACTTTTGAATTTACAGATATTGCAGGTCTTGTAAAAGGTGCAAGTAAAGGAGAAGGCTTAGGAAATCAATTTTTAAGTAATATACGATTAACAGATGCAATTTGTCATGTGGTTCGTTGTTTTGATGATAATAATATTACTCATGTTGAAGGAAGTGTAGATCCAATTCGTGACATTGATATTATTAATCTTGAATTGGTAATGGCTGATTTACAAACAGTTGAAAATCGATTAAGTAAAGTAGAACGTAAAGCGATGACAAATAAGGATAAAGAATCAGTAGCTGAAGTTTCTGTATTGAAAAAATTAAAAGAAGTATTAGAAGCAGGAAAACCTGCAAGAACAGTAGAATTAGATAAAGAAGAACTATTACTAATTAAAGCTTTTAATCTATTAACTATTAAACCGATGATTTATATTGCAAATATGTCTGAGGAAGAAATTGCAGATCCTGAAAGTAATGTTTATTATCAAAAAGTTAAAGAACTTGCAGATAATGAACATAATCAAGTCGTTCCAATTTGTGCAAAAATTGAAGAGGAATTATCTAGTTTAGATAAAGAAGAAAAGAATATGTTTTTACAAGAATTAGGTATTCCAGAGAGCGGGTTGGATAAAGTTATTAAAACAGCTTATCAAATCCTTGATTTATGTACTTTTTTAACGGCAGGAGAAGACGAATGCCGGGCATGGACTTTCCATAAGGGAATGTTAGCTCCACAGTGTGCAGGCGTTATACACACGGATTTTGAAAAGGGATTTATTCGTGCAGAATGTTATCGATTTGATGATATTGATGAATTAGAAAGTGAACAAGCTGTCAAAGAAGCAGGAAAACTAAGACTTGAAGGAAAAGAATACGAAGTTCAAGATGGAGATATTTTGCATTTTAGATTCAATGTTTAAATATTTGTGGTTTGGGTTTTACCTAAATCACTTTTTTTAAACTTTATATTTTAAATATGTATGAAAATAAATGAAAATAATTATGAATTGTAAAAGTGTTTCATTAGTGTTATGATATAACTATATTACGAAAGGAGTATGACATCATGAAATTAATTTTAGCAATTATGTCAAACGATGATAGTCCTGCCGTTTCTAGTGCATTAACAAAAGAGAACTATCAGGTAACTCGTTTAGCTACTACTGGAGGATTTTTAAGAGCTGGCAATACGACATTAATCGTAGGTACTGATGATGATAAAGTAGAGCGGGCAATTGAAGTTATTGGTGAATATAGCAGAAGACGTACCGAAGTTGTTCCAAGTACAGCATCTTATGATATCGGTCGTTATGCTTCATTCCCAGTAGAAGTTCAGGTTGGAGGAGCTACAATATTTGTTATTGATGTAGAAAAGTTTATTAAATTATAATAAAAAAAGGAACTCCATAAAATTGAAGTGAACCTCCTTATTTGGACAATTAAAATAAGTATATTATGAATTAATAAGGATTGATTTCTGTAATCAACAGGAGTTAATCCTTTTAATTTTGTTGTGATTCTTCCATTGTTTTTTTGAAGTTCTTCTAAAGAATAGAAAGTTTATTCAAATCCATATAATATTTCATTCTTCATCTTACCGAAGAAATTTTCTATAGGTGAATTATCTAAGCAGTTGCCTTTACGTGACATTGATTGGATAATTCCTTTTTCTTTTCGTGATTCATGGTAAGGTTGCATTTGGTATTGCCAACCTTGATACTTTGTAATAGCAATCCATTTAAATTTTTATGTTTATCAAATGCTTTAGCATGTCTAGTGTTTGTTCAAAGTTAGGTGATTTAGAAATATTAAAAGAGATAATTTTTCTATTGTGTATATCGATAATTGGAGATAAATATAATTTTCCTGCAGCGATATGAAAATCAGATGCATCGGTTGACCATTTTTCTTTATATACTATTTTCGTTAATAATAGATTTTTAGTTGTGCCATTCATATCACCTTTATAAGATTTGTATTTAGCTTTCGGTATTAAGGCATATAAGCCCATCTTAACCATTAAACGTTTGATCTTCTTATGATTCACTACATATCCTCTTTTTGCTAATTCTAAAGTAATTCTACGGTATCCATAGCAATTTTTATTGGTGTAAAAGAGATCGATGATAGTATTTATAATTCCATCGTTTTTAGTATCTTTATCGCATGTATTTATAGTGTAATAATATGCTTAGCGTGTAACACCAAATACTTTTAGAAGAATCCTTAAAAGGTATTTGCGCTGTAATTCAAATATAACCGTTACTTTTTCTTCGATTGTTGATTCTTCTTTGACTGAACTACAACTTGCAATTTTTTTAAGTACTCATTCTCTGTTTCAAATTCTAAGATTCTTTGAGCTTTCGCTTTAATAATGGCATCCTTATCATTTGGATCTAAAGGTTTGATTTTTTTCATAGTAGATTTTCTTCCTTTTTTTCATTCTAGTATATCATAACCATTCTCTTTATAGGAACGTATCCAGTTATCAAGAATTCTTTTAGAAGGTAACCCATATTCAATAGCTGTCGAATTTTTGAAATAAACTCTGTTTTTTTCATTATGTAGCATATCTATTCCGTGTTTATCAATTAATTGAATCAAATATGCAACTCCATGATTGTTGATTCTATATTCTTTAACTAAAGAGTTATAAGTTTTTACTTCATTATATTTATAATATATTTCTATTTTTTTGTTCTCTTGTAAGCTTAGTTATAATAAAAAGTGAATCTCCTTCGTTAGTTGTCTAACTTAGGGGATTCACTTCAATTTTATATCATATTTACTGCTTTTTAGCTAATATATGAGGGATAAAATAATTATAGCTATTTAATATAGAAAAAAACAAAAAACGCTCTAATCCCCTAAAATGGATATTAGAGCATATTTGTTTATTTGTTAATTTCCAACATGGATGAAAACAGGTCCAGATCCAACATATGCAGAGCTTACGACAGTGTTTCCTTGCCATCCACCATGAACAGCTTGTCCATTTCCAACATAAACTGCAATATGAGGCATTCCAGCTCCAGCATCGTCATAGTAAATCAAATCACCAACTTGTGGAGACCCTGTAATTGACCCTAGGGACTTGTATTCCCATGGCCAACCATGGAAATAGATACCTTGTGAAGCTAATGCATTAGAAGCAAGCATTGTGCAGTCTTGACTGACACCAACTTGTGATAGTGCTGCATCTGCAATACCATTATTGCTGTTAACATTATATTTTTTTCCATAATAATTCTGAGAAGGATTGTAATCAGAACCATACTCGTTTATTTCTACTTCTTTTTCTTTAATTTTAGTAGCGATTCCATCTTCATCAAAAGAATATCCATCATGTTCAGTATCTGTTAATGCCTGACCTTTACGATTGAAGAAATATTTGTCACCATCAATTGTTTTCCATCCTTTTGTAAGGCGTCCAGATTGATAATAATATTTTTCTCCATCTTTTTTAGCCCATCCATTTTTCAAAGATCCGTCTTTATTAAAGAAGATAGTTTTTCCATTGATTTTTACTTTAGATGTTGCCATTGATCCATCTTTTGTTAAATATACTTTTTTGTTGTTGATTTTAACCCAACCAGTTTGTTTAACACCTTGGTCGTTAAAATAATAAGTTTTTCCATCAATTTTTTGTTTTCCAGTAAGTCTAACGCCATATTGATCGTAATATGTTGTATTGTCATCTTGCCAACCTAATAATAATTTTCCATTTTTTTGGAAAGTATAACGATACCCATTAATAACTACATTTCCACTAACACGTTCTCCATTTGCGTTAAAATAATATGTATTATTGTCAATTGTACGCCATCCTTTAACAGGAGTACCCTCTGAATCTAAGTAATAAACTTCTCCAGTTTCTTCAAATAACCAAGATGTTTTTACTTTACCATCGACTAAATAAACACCATTGTGCCATCCATCTGTATTTGAAGCTGCATATACTGTAGTAACTGCAGAAACGGCAGTAGCAATTCCCAATATCAATGCAACTTTTTTTGTGTTTTTTTCAATAAAGTTCATGTTATCACCTCGACATCAACGGCATCATTGTAACAAACTGTTTTTGATAGTGCAACCGATTTTTCTTATTTTTTTTGATATTTACTTTAAATTTTCAAAAGTTAAAGTCAAAATTATTGCTTATTATAGGCATTTTTTTAAGTTTTAATGAAGTTTAAAAAAATTTAATAAAATTTAAGAATTTTTTTTGATTTCAGTGTTTTTATTAAACCAATAGATACTTCCATCGGTATTTGGATTTCCAGTAATCGGATCTACTTTAACTTCAATAAGTTGATTGCTTGGCTGATACCAAATGGATGGTTTAGTTTTATATAAATCATTAAAAGTAGTACAGAAAATTTCTTTTGCATAATGATAATAATTAGCATCTAAATGGCGATTATCATCAAATCCTACCCAAACTCCGACAACATATTCAGGAGTATATCCTATTTCAAGGGAGTCCCAATTACTAGTTCCAGTTTTTACTGAAACTTTAGGGTTACAGTGATATCCATACATAGATGGAAATGTATGTCCTGCATTTTTGTTGTCAAATGGACTAGTTAACATCTGTGATAATATGAGTGTATTATCACGAGAACAGAGTTGTTTAGGAGATGATTGGTGTTTATATATTATTTTATCATTACTTCTAACAGAAGAAATAAAAGACGGTTTTTGATATAAACCTTCAGAAGCGAAAGTAGTGTAGATGCGAGATAGTTCTAGTAAACTCATTGGAATGGAACCTAATGCATCACTAGGTAAAGGATTATTCACAGGAATATCAAATTTTTGTAATGCATCATGAAGTGTTTGAATGCCTAAAAACAGATGTGTTTTAACTGCATATATATTATCACTTGTAGCGATTGCATGAATCATAGAGATGTTTTTGTTTGCATAATTGTCATTATAGTTTGTTGGTGAGTATGTTTCATTATTTGCTAATTGAAAGCTTGTTTTTTGTGATAAAAATTGAGTGGATGGAGAAAATCCATTTTCTAATGCACAATAATACAATAACGGTTTAATAGTACTTGCAACTTGTCGTTTTGAAAGTATAGCGCGATTATATTGGGAAAGAGTATAATCTTTTCCACCAGCAATTGCTAATACATTGCTAGAAAAAGGTTGAACAATAATAGCTGCACATTCTAATTCATGATCTAAAGAGATATTGCTTTTAATTGAATTATCTAAAATGGATTGCACACTAGAATTATAGTTTGTGTGAATTTCAAGAGGTTGATTCATATCTATGCTAAGTGAATCAAGTTCAGAAAGAACAGCATCAATATAATAACCGTTGATAGAAGGAGATTGACGAATATCAGAAGATAGATTTAATTGAAAATTTAGAGCTTCTTGTTTTTCTTGTTTTGAAATTAAATTATTTTTTTCCATACATGATAAAATAAGCGATTGTCTATTTTTTGCATGATGTTCATTAATAAGTGGTGAATAAAGTGATGGTCCATTGGGAATACCAACAAGCATTGCAATTTCTGCATTATTTAAATCTTTCATTTCTTTATCAAAGAAAAAATGACTTGCAGAATTAATTCCATAAACACCATGTCCAAAATAGACAGTATTCAAATATCCTTCTAAAATGGTTGATTTATCATAGTGCATTTCTAATTGTGTAGAATAAATGAATTCTTTGATTTTTCTAGAAATAGATTGTTCATTTGTTAAAAAAAGATTTTTTGCATATTGTTGTGTTATTGTTGATCCACCTTGTATTATTTTTCCATGAATTAAGTTAGTTAATCCTGATTTAAGAATTCGTATTGGATTAAAACCAGGATGATAAAAAAAATGTTTATCTTCAACACATAAAAAAGTATCTTGTATTTTTTTTGGAATTTGATCTAAGGAAGTCCATTTCATTGCATGTTTGAAATTTGACTCGTACATTACGGATTCATTAGCATCATAAATAGTGATATTATTTTTTTTTGCATATAAATCTACTGGAGCAAAAAAAGCATATAAATAAATACTTAATAATAAAGTAATAATACTAAATGATAGAATTGCTAAAATGTTCCTGAATATTTTCATATGATTACCTCCAATATTATTAGTGTTAACATGAATAATAAATTTAAACATTTTTCAAATATAAATAATATTATATTAATCTAATATTATAAAATTAGAATATGATTTAGATTTTATAAAATATATATGTAATTTAATATTTATTGCATGTGTTATATTTTATATAATTATAATATAAAATTATAATATTATATTTTTATATTATATTAATAGATATTATAAAATAATTGTTATATGAATAATTTTTTATTTTAAATTACTATATATAATATAAGGAAGAGTTTTATAAAAAAATTTAAGCATAAGTTTATGCTATATATAATATAAGGATAGAAAAATATAAATTATTTTTAATTTTATTAAAATTATTTAATTAATAAAAAATATAATCTATCAATATATATATTATAAAAATAGAATATATAAAAGTGGAATAATATTCAAAAAGTAGAATAAATTATAAGATGAAAAATATATATAGATTATATTCAATATAAAAATGTTTCATATAATGTAAAAAAATACTTGCACCTTATACTTTTTCTGCTATAATTCACATGATAAGTGGTGAGAAAATGAAAAGGTTATTGGAAGTTAAACAAACGCAATTAGAGGCTAAAATAAGAAATATTTTATTTCGAGGATATGTTGAAGTACCAATAATAGTGGATGAAATCACTTTGAAATATCTTGAAAACGATGGAATTACAACAGTGCATTTAAAAGCTGATCAACATGGTTTGAGTATTCGTAGATCAGGTGAAATGATTACAAGCCTAGTTTTTCAAGAGAATAAAAAAACAAAAGGATCAGTAGAGTCAAAATATGGAACGATTTCATTTGATGTTTTTACGCATAAATATATTAAAAAAGAAAATATTATTGCTGTAGAATACGATATTCTAGTGAATGATGAAATCACAGATAGTTTTCGTTTAATATGCACATTAAAGGAGGGGTTAGCATGAATCAAATTGAAATAAACTTAAAACAAGCATTAATTGATGCAGCGAAAGTAGCATTTGACGTAGAATTGGTTTTAAATGATGTTGTAATTGAGATTCCTAAGGACAAAAGTCATGGTGATTATTCAACAAATTTGGCGATGCAATTGACACGTACATTAAAACGAAATCCACGTATGATTGCGGAGGAAATTTTAAATGCATTAAACTATGAAAATGCCGCAATTGAAAATTGTGAAATTGCAGGACCTGGTTTTTTAAATTTTAAAATAAAAAATACATCTCTTGCACAAGTCATCACTAAAGTATTATCTGAAGGTGAAAATTATGGTCATAATGAATCTGGCAATCATGAAAAAGTAAACGTAGAATATGTATCTGCAAATCCAACAGGTGATTTACACTTGGGGCATGCAAGAGGTGCCGCTTGGGGAGATAGTATTACACGTTTAATGAAAGCTAGTGGTTATGATGTTACACGTGAATATTATGTAAATGATGCAGGAAATCAAATTATTAATTTGGGAAAATCTTTACAAGCAAGATATCGTGAATATTTAGGATTATCCTTTGTTTTACCAGAAGATGGATATCATGGACCAGATGTTAAAAATATTGCAATTGAATTAGCAAAAGAATATAAAGAACAATATGCTGAAGAGACACCTGAAAATTTAAAATTCTTTAAAGAAAAAGGAATTGAGTTTGAGTTAAATAAAATTAAACGAGATTTAGATTATTTTCGAGTACATTTTGATGTATGGAGTAGTGAGCAAAAAATTCGTGATGACGGTAAGGTAGAAATTGCTTTAGATGTATTGGCAGAAAAAGGTTTAACTTATGAGAGCGATGGGGCATTATGGTTTAAAACAACAAAGTTTGGTGATGATAAAGACCGTGTATTAAGAAAATCAGATGGTTCTTATACATATCTTGTGCCAGATATTGCATATCATAAAGACAAGTTAGATCGTGGTTATGATTTACTTGTTGATTTACTTGGTGCTGATCATCATGGATATATCCCAAGATTAAAAGCAAGTATTCAAGCTTTAGGAAACAATCCAGATAAATTACAAGTGGATATTATTCAAATGGTTCGTTTGGTTGAGAATGGTGAAGAAGTTAAGATGAGTAAGCGTCTTGGAAATGCCGTTACAATTCGTGAATTATGTGAAGAAGTAGGCGTTGATGCAGTTCGTTATTTCTTTGTGCAACGCGCTGTTGATACTCACTTTGATTTTGATTTAGCGTTAGCTAGAAAACAAAGTAACGATAATCCTGTGTATTATGCACAATATGCGCATGCTCGTATTTGTTCAATTTTACGTCAAGCACCAGATTTTAAAGAGGCGACAAATTATGAGTTGTTAACACATGAAAAAGAAATTTCATTAATGAAATATATTAATGAATTTACAAATGTAGTAAGTGATGCGGCAAAAACACGTGCACCTCATAAAGTTTGTAATTATATTCAAAAACTTGCACAGCATTTCCATAGTTTTTATAATGCATGTAAAGTTATTGATACTGACAATGAGGAACTATCCGCACAACGATTAGCATTATTAAAAGCAACAAGAATAACATTAAAAAATGCACTATACTTAATTGGTGTAGATGCTATAGAGAAAATGTAGGAGGATTAACCATTTACTATGAAAAGAGCAATGATTGATATAGCCTTCGATAGTTTAAAAACAAAACATAAGGCTGTTGTATTTATAAATTTGTGGAATGAAGTATGTGAGGTAGCAGGATTTACACAAGCACAAGCAGAAGATAATATTGCACAATTTTATAGCGATTTGTCATTAGATGATCGTTTTGTATGTATTGAAGGAAATCAATGGGATTTACGTGAACGTCATACGTATAATGAAGTTGTTATTGATACTGAAGAGATATTGATTGATGAGGAAAATGATGACGATGACTACGAACATGAGTCTTCATCAAAAAAAGAGAAAAGTGAAGATTATTAAAAAGCATGAATTATTATGCTTTTTTTAATTATATAGGATTAAAGCTTTTCAAAATGTTAAAAATGAAGTAAAATAGTAATGTAAATTTATTATTAAGGAGGAATTTAATATGGCATTAGTTTCTGCAACAGAAATGATTAACAAAGCTCATGAAGGGCATTATGCAATTGGTGCTTTTAACATTAACAACATGGAATGGATTAAAGCAATCCTTTTAGGATGTGAAGCTAAAAAAGCTCCAGTTATGTTGGGAGTATCAGAAGGTGCTGCGAAATACATGTGTGGATTTGATAACGTAGTAGCAATGGTTAAAGGAATTCATGATTCTTTAGGAATTACAGTTCCAGTTGCTTTACACTTAGATCACGGTTCATATGAAGGTGCTAAAGCTGCAATCGCTGCAGGATTTACATCAGTTATGTTCGATGGTTCACACTATCCATTTGAAGAAAACTTAGCAAAATCTAAAGAAATGATCGAATTAGCTCATTCTAAAGGACTATCAATCGAATGTGAAGTTGGTGGAATCGGCGGTGAAGAAGATGGTGTTGTATCTGCTGGTGAATTAGCTGATCCAGAAGAATGTAAAACAATCGCAGATTTAGGAGTTGATTTCTTAGCTGCAGGTATTGGTAATATTCATGGAAAATACCCTGAAAACTGGGCTGGATTAAGTTTTGATCGTTTAGCTGAAATCAAAGCTTCTACAAATGGTAAACCATTAGTATTACATGGTGGTTCAGGAATTCCTGAAGAACAAGTTAAAAAAGCTATCAATTTAGGTGTTTCTAAAGTTAATGTAAATACTGAATTACAGTTAGAATTCGCTGCTGCAACTCGTAAATACATTGAAGCTGGAAAAGATCAAGAAGGAAAAGGATACGATCCTCGTAAACTTTTAAAAGCTGGTACAGATGCAATCCAAGCTAAAGTAGAAGATATGGTTGAAAACTACTTTGGATGTGCAGGTAAAGCTGAATAATTCGACTTTAATTGAAAAGCGTACTCTTGTTGAGTTGCGCTTTTTTTTTAATATTTTCAAGGTTTCAAGCATAAACTTAAGAAGCAATATACAACATTTACTAAATATGTAGTATAATGTTTTTGTGAGGTTGTAAGATGAAGATACATATTTGTGAATGTTGTAAAACACCAATACGCTTAAGATTTATAAAAGGAAATGTACATATCGAGTGTCCATCGTGTCATCAAAAATATCAATTTGATGACAAAAGTATAAAAAAATATGTGTTAATACCACTATTGTCAGTAGGAATGGCAGTAGGCACTAGTTTAGCATTTTTGCAGAAAAGAACCATCGATATAAAATTTATATATATTATAGGGGTGTCTTTTATAACTGCATCGCTATTGGAATGGATATTAGTGAAAGTAGGTTTTTTGAAATATGAAAAGAGTTAATAAAATGAAAGAGTCTATAAAATATCAAAATAACGAATTAAAAAATTATAGATTCATGAAAAAAGAGGATTATAAAGATCGAATTTTAGCTTTTATGGTAGACTTGATTGTAATGATTTCACCAATGATGCTATGGGATATCGTTATGTTGGCAGTATTAGGAAGTCTATTAAGCTTTACGGGATTGAAAATTTTTAATGTTATCGTAGTTTTCATGTTGGTTTATTCAATATTTTTCTTAAATAATGCGATTTACCCATATACCGACGGGCAAAGTTTTGGAATGAATTTTTTTAATTTTAAAGTTATTAAAAAAAATGGTAAAAAAGCAAATAAGAAACAAATTAATACTCGATATATGATTGGAGTTGCTATCCCTTTTGTAATATTAATGTACTTTACTTCTATCTTTGGAATATTACTATATTGGGGATTGAATAGTATAGTTTTTTTGTTGGATAAGAAACATCGTTCTATCATTGATTTTATTACAAGAACTTATGTGGTTAGAGTAATAGAATATAAAAAAACTGTGAGTGTCAAACCATCCATAGAACAAACTAAAAAATCTACTTTACATGAGGTACCAAGTTTAAATCAAATTGATTTGCATATTCATTCTACTTTTAGTAATAAAGGAACTAATGATGTTGAGGAAATTTTCCAATTAGCGAAACGAAATGGTTTAAAAGCTATTTCTATCACAGATTTGAATACAGTAAAAGCAAATACAATAGCTTTGCATATGAGTGAATTATATGGAGTTCAATATATTAGTGGTGTTGAAATATGTGCACAATTTGAAAATCAAGTCGTAAATGTATTAGGGTATTTTATTGATCCTAAGAATGAATTGTATAGAACAATTGAAAATGATTTTATAAAAATGCAAAAGAAAGTAAGTATAAAACGAGTTGCATTATTTGAAAAAGAATTAAATACGCATATTGATATTAATCAATTATTATCCGATAATAGATTCCAACAAATTACTCCGGAAATGTTAGCTGCTCATGTATTGAATCATCCAAAATATAATGATAATGAATTATTAAAACCATATCGAAATGAAAATTGTAAAAGACCAGTACATGAACTAGTAAATGATTATTTTGTAAAGGGAAAATCATGTTATGTACCAATGACATACCCTTTGTTACAAGATGTTATAGATGTAATAAAATTAAGTAAAGGTGTTGTTGTTTTAGCTAATCCATATGATTTTATGCATAATCATAATTCATCATTTGAAAAAGCATTGGCTTTAGGGGTTGAAGGACTTGAAGTATTCCGTTGTGATTATACGGATCAAGAGATGGTAGAATTAATGAAAGTAGCAAAAGAAAATAAATTATTTGTAACATGTGGCAGTGATTTCTATAATGATAAATATGGAAATACGATTGGAAATTGTAATT
>JARHZK010000205.1 GCA_029258245.1 Longicatena sp.
AAAATAAAGAGTTGAGAAATGAGATAGCAAACATGAAAGAGCAGTTTAAAGCGTTCTTTACGGAGGTTCAGTCTTTCATCACCAACATCACAAACAGAATTTATGAGTTGGTATTCGATGCTGAAGAAACAAAAGAAATCATCAACGATACAATCATAGATAGTTTTTCAAATGCAGATAAAATGCAAGACATGCTTGATGATGTGATTGAGGATAATGGCTTTGAAAGAGAAAGCAATGGCTTTGAACGATAGTTTACGCATAAAAGAATATTAAATTCCTAACTTTTATGTTTTTTTATAGTTAAAATTTGTAATTATGACGCACGCACGTGCGTTCTTTTTCTTTATTTAGTTAATTTAGTAATATTTAGGTTATGGTATGTCTTGAAACCATGCAAGAGTATGTCTTGAAACCATGTTAAGTATGTCTTTTGCATTTACAAAGCATACTTTTTATGGTATAATTTTTCCGACAAAAGAGGTGATAAAATGGAATTCGAATTTGATGATTTTGAAATAATAGAAAGTGAAAAAAAGCCTTTGTATAAGGGAAATCAGTTTAACGATAAGTTGATTTATTTGAATTCAACTTTAGCTAGACAATTGCATTTTTCTGATTCGGAAGAAAAATTATTTGCAATGGCAATTTCTCAACTTGATTTTTATGCAGAAAATGCAGATTTTTCTGTCACAATTCGTGTAAAAGATGTGCAGGAAAAATTAAAATTAGCTAAAGATGGAGCTTTTTATACAAACTTAAGAAAGCAATATCGTAGCTTAATGAAAAAGACTGTTGTTGATTTTGAGTTAGGTAATGAAGACCATGACTGGATCGTAGGAAGTTTAATATCAACTGTACATTCTAACAAAAGAAAAGGTAGTATCACTGTTAAATTTAACGAAGACTTAAAACCTGCATTACATTTTTGTAAAATAGCTTTTTGCAAGATACCACTTGATGATACATTATCTTACGATAGTCAATATGCAATCATTTTGCAAAGATATTTAACTAGTTTGTATCGTTCTGCAGAAAGCGGTGCTCCAATGCTGCAAACGTTTGATTTCACTACCAAACAATTAAAAGAAGTGTTCGGTTTAGGAGAACAAGACTACTGCTATAAAAAGGGCAAAAACATAGGGAAATTCGATAGACCTAGTTTTGAAAAGAAAACACTGCAGAAGGCTTGTGATGAAATAAATCAAAAAAGCCAATGCATGCGTATTGAATGGGGAAAAGAACGTGTAAGAGGCGTTATATACTATCGTATTTCATGTGCAATCGCTACAAAAATAAAAAAAGACCCTGCTCCTGTAGAAAACGATTGGGAAGAGCAAGAAAGTGATACTGGAGAACCAATCGAACAATCATTTATGCATTTTTAACTTCATGGATTGGTATAATAATTAAAAAAACCGTGAAGAAGTGATATGTACCCTCTTTACTGGTTTGTCCAGTAAAGAGGGTACATATCAAAAATGGAGTTTTTTTCTGATATCTTTTTCTTAATTAACGGCAATAAATATTGTAGCAAGACCAAACTTCAATGTATAATATTTCAAAATCAATTATGAAATAGGAGGAGTAAAGTGAAAATTGGAAAATATACAATAGGGAAATTCCCTGCAATTATTAAAAAAACCTATTTACCACGTTCGTTAAATCGAATTGAATACGAAACAAATTTTGAGGATATAAACGATATATTTGAGTCAATGTACGTACTTAAGGACTGTATTGGTGATGTTTACACCATTGATGGACAAATGTATGAATTGATTCATGTTGAAATGATATATGGCACTCAAAACATTAAAAAAGAATTGATCACACACAACCAATAAAAAAATTGCTTATGTTAAATGCACACGAAGGATTAATATCACGAGGCAAAGGACGTAAAAAGTACACACAAGAAAGAAGATATAGATGAAGATGGTTATTATAGTGCAAAAACAATGCTTGGATTGAGTGAAATTGAAAAAAATAGTCTCAAAATTAAATTTGAGATAGACTATATTTTACAGGTGTTCGAAGAAAACAAAAACTAAAAAAAAGGAGCAATTACTCCTTTTTTAGCTTGAAACTTAGTCTCATTTTGCCTATTCATATTATAGTTTATTCAGTATACTTTAATCAATTTAGATATAAATTTATGTTTTTATACATACTATTATCTATATTAAATATGCAAGAAAAACCATAAAAATTAAAATATAAAAATATATATAGTATATACTATTATATATGCTATTTTCTTTTTTTAAAAATCGTATGCTCCATGGAAAAAAAGGAATTACAAATATACATCCTACTATCATATTAGGATAATTACAAAGAGCATATGGCATTGTTCTAGCAAATTTTAAATATAATCCACACGCTATAGTAAATAGTAAAATAGAAAAATACACAAAATATTTGTTTTTGTATTTATTTGTATCCTTATACCAATCAAATACAACTTTGGGCATAATTAACAATAATATTAAATTAATCAAAACAAAGCTAGTATAGTAATTTTCAATCATTTTACTGTTCCTGCAGAAGTCACTCTTTTGGAAACATATGTTTCTTTATGACTTGGGCTCAAGCTAATTCCACCTGATGATGGGTAACCAAAGCTAATTCCACCAGTAAGAGTAGCGTGACCGTATACAAATTGTATACCTACCTCTCCTATTTTATATCTTCCTGTTTTTTCTAATGTGATTTGCTGTGTTCCTTTCAATGCAGTTCCATGTCCGTTGTCCATAAGCACAGGTGTTTCAGCAGCACAATAAACATCCTTTAAAGTAGAGGTTACTTTTCTTTCATTCACTTTCTTGTTGTTGTGGAAGTAGCTTATTGTTGCAGATGATGAAACATGTGCAACTTCTAATGCATGTCCGTTAACATCTACACCTTTCCATCTTATTGCTACACGATCTGTTATACCAGGACCACAAAGAAGAGGTATTTTAGACCATGACCAATCAACATAAATTTTCATTTTTTCTGGACTGCATTCTCCTTTATACGCACGAACTTTTGCTGATACAGTAGCTGAAGCTCTACTTAAAGCTGGATAATTTTCTATCGGTTCGCCTTTATAATTTTTTAAGATTCTAATTTCTTCATCTGTATAACCATATTCTTTCAAAATTTTTTTATCCAAACTAGCTCTTTCAAGATATAATTTTTCGTACTCATTCGAATAAGAGTTTGCTCTAGTGGACTTAAGTTCTTTTTTCTCAGCAACTAATTGATCATATTCACTAATTTGCACCTCGTTAGGTGTGTCATTAGCATAAGTAGAACAATTAAATATGGCAAAAAGCAAACATAAAGAAGTCAATACATAAAATAATTTTTTTAACATAAAAAATCCCCCTTTTTTTTATACCTCAATTATAAAAGATACTTAATGACTATTTAACTATTATAAAAATATTTTTTTTGTGGTATAATTTAGATTTTAAAAAATCTGTATGTTTACTATTGTTATAAAAAATACTTTTTATACTTTCTATGCTATAATTCTATGCATAGTTTTGTTACTTTTTGACAAAAAGTAACGCAATCCTTATTTTGACACATGCGTATCAAAATAATTGCGCCCTACGGGGTAGAAAGGAGCACCTATGCCAAGCATATCAATAACCAAAGGAAAAGGCTCTTTCAATCACAACATGAGGAAGTTCCATACACCCAACGTTGACAAGAAACGCACTAGACTAAATGTTGTTTTGAAAGAGGAATGTATAGAACAGACTTATCACGATCTATTCGACCAGGCACTGCTACAGTACAACCAAAAGCAGAAACGTGCAGATAGAAAAATTAACGATTACTACAAGCACATTCTCCATTCCAAAAAAGAAAAAGCATTTCATGAATTGGTTATACAGGTCGGCAACATGAACGATAACCACCAAGACTTCAACTCCATTCTTGAAGAGTATTACAGGGGGTTCGAGGAACGTAATCCACAGATGAGGGTAGTTGCTGCAGTAATTCACAACGATGAAAAAACTCCACATTTGCATTTGGACTACGTGCCTTTTATCACTGGGCAAAAACGAGGACTAGGCACAAAAGTCGCCAACAATCGTGCAATTGCACAAATGGGTTACGAAGATTTCGAGCATTGGCGAAACAGTGAAATGGAAGTGTTGGAACAGATTCTGCTCCAACACGGATTAAAACGTACAGTGATGAACAGCTCCGATCGACATCGTACAGTACAAGGGTACAAAACAGAACAACGCATCATAGAAAGCCATATAAACACGTTAGAGAGTAAAAAGGTCGAATTACCTACTCCTACAATCAAAAAAACGTTAACAGGAGCAGAAATGGTTAAAAAGAGCGATTATGACGAATTAGCTAACAATTACAGAGTCGCAGAAGAGCAAATAAGTAATTATCAAGCCCAAATAAGCGTTCTGAGGAAAGAAAACAATAAGCATGAACAGAATTTAGCAGAAATAAAAAACAAGCCTTACGTAGCTTTAAACAAAGCGCTACAGGAAGAAGTTGACGATAGTGTCAAATGCATCAATCAAGTATACGACGACATTATGAACAAATATGAGCCGAAAGAAAATTATGACAAAGTTCTCCAAGCGTATAATTTTGAACATAGGCACAGGAAAGAATTGGCAAAACAAGTAGAGTATTACAGGAGCGATTATGAAAAATACAAAACTAAGTATCTGGATCTAAAACAAAAATACGAACCTGAACCAACCAGCATACGTGAACGTATAGCACTGGCCAAACAGAAAAAAGTAAAAACATATGAACAATTGGAGAGAGAAAATAAAGAGTTGAGAAATGAGATAGCAAACATGAAAGAGCAGTTTAAAGCGTTCTTTACGGAGGTTCAGTCTTTCATCACCAACATCACAAACAGAATTTATGAGTTGGTATTCGATGCTGAAGA
>JARHZK010000066.1 GCA_029258245.1 Longicatena sp.
ACGATGTCTTTATATGAGACACAGGATTCTTCTGGTAAAATCTCATTAAAGAGCTTATTTGAAGATGATGTAAAGCCAACATTAACTGGTGATGTGGAATTAAAGAAATTAATTTATTATTGTATTAGAGGTGGATGGCCAGCAAACACAGATATTCCATTGCCTATTTGTGGTGAAATTGCAAAAGAATATTTAAAAACAGTAGTAGACGATGATATGTTTCAAGTTGATGGTGTGAAGCGAGATTCAAGAAAAGTTTGGTCATTATTACATTCTTTGGGAAGAAATGAAAGTACATTAGTAAGTATGGCGGTGATTCGGAAAGATATAAGCGCAATGGATGATGAACAAATTGATAGTAATACGATTTCAGATTATTTAAGTGTGCTTAATCGTTTATTCATTATCGACGATCAACCAGCGTTTAACACGAAATTGAGGTCTTCAAGACGTATATTGAAATCAGCTAAAAGACATTTTAGCGATCCATCACTTGCAGTGGCAGCATTAGGGGCTACAGAGACCATGCTACTAAATGACCTGAATACTTTTGGCTTTATTTTTGAAGCATTATGTGAACACGATTTAAAGATATATGCGGAATATAATGATGCACAAATGTTTCATTTAAGAGATGCAAAAGGAAATGAAGCCGATGCAGTTGTTGAATTTCCAGATGGAACATGGGGAGCATTTGAAATTAAATTAGGAACAAATCAAATCGATGCGGCAGCTAAGGAACTTTTAAAACTAAAAGCAATTTTTGAAAAGGAAGGAGATAATCCTCCAAAAGTGTTGTGTGTCATATGTGGGCTAAGCAATATGGCATATAAACGAGAAGATGGAGTGTATGTTGTTCCTATTACTGCTTTAAAACCATAAAGTATGTTTGGTTGCTATTTTAAGTATCAAACATTTTAGAACTTATATGTAGCAAAAAATCAAATAACTCATTAAACCCTTTGTTTATGAGTTATTTTGCATTTCAGAGGTTTTTTTGTTTAAAGAAAACTTCTCCAGTTTTGTCTAACCTTTGCGGTTCACTTCATATACTGGCAGTTTTATTTGTTTATATAGGTTTATTTTTAATTATTTTATATTTGTATGACATATTTTAGGATAAATCAATATAATCACATACATAATTAATTTAGTCATTTTCTGTAAAATGACTAAATTAATTACTATTATGTCTAAATTTTAATATAAATATTAGAGGAGAATAATAAAGGTTCGTTAACATATTCTTTTGACGATCCTTGCTTTCTCCTTCCGTCATTGGTTTTAGTTTTTCACAGTATGTACATGCTTGATCATAGATTTCTTGACCTTGTGTATCACCAAAATGAAGTTTTAAGATATTTAATATTTTTGTGTTCATAAAAGCGATCCTCCTTTTGTTTTGATAGGTATATTGTAACACTTATAAGTTCTGATCTAACAAATAATATATTAATAATTAGATATTTATTGGGAGCATATATTCTAATTTCTACGGAATGAAACTTTATCATATTTTTAAAAGTTTTATTTAGGTTTTTGCCATAGAAAATAAAATATGCAGAATAGTAGGTGTATTTTATTTAATAAAGTATTTAAAAATATTGTATTTTGAAAAATATTCATTCATTTAGAAAAAGAACTATTTGTTGCAATAGTAGTAGAATTTGTATTCTTGAAGCAGAGCTATGTTTAGGATATAATTAAGAATACTTAATAGAAAAAAGGGGGAAGAATATGAAAATTATACATTGTTCAGATTTACATTTAGATTCTAGAATGGAAGCAAATTTATCATTTGAAAAAGCAAAAGAGAGAAATCACGAAATATTGTTAACGTTTGAACGATTGGTGAAATACGCTAAACAAAACGATGTTGACTTGGTAATGTTTGCTGGAGATTTATTTGATACAGAGCGTATTTCTGCTTCGACAGTAGATTATTTTTTAAATGAAATTCGAAATGCAAAAGAGATTGATTTTTTATACTTAAAAGGAAATCATGATGAAAGTAAACATGCATTTATAGGTGAAGAATTACCTGATAATTTAAAACTTTTCAATGATCAATGGATATCTTATAATTATGATTTTTTAACGATTACAGGAATTGAGATTAATAAGGATAATGCAAGTGCATTGTATCAAGAATTATCATTAAATAAAGAAGAAACAAATATTGTGATATTACATGGACAAGAAGCAACACAACCAGGAGTAGATATGGTTTGTCTGCCACAATTGAAAAATAAAAACATTGATTATTTAGCTCTAGGTCACATTCATAGTTATAAAAAAGAAAGGCTTGATGATAGAGGAAGTTATGCATATTGTGGTTGTTTAGAAGGACGTGGGTTTGATGAGTGTGGAGAAAAAGGTTTCATCTTATTAGATGTAAAACCACATAATATCCAAACAACCTTTGTACCATTCGCAAAACGTCAGTTACATGATGTAGAAGTGGATATTACAGGAAAAGAAACGATTACGGAAATCAAACGTGCAATGGAAGTTGCATCATCAAGTATCAATCATAATGATTTAGTGAAGTTTACACTTGTAGGGGAATATACATTCGATACACAAAAAGATTTTGAGTTTTTAAAAAAAGCATTCGCAGATGATTTTTACTTTTCTAAGATTAAAGACAGTAGTCATTTAAAAATTGAGAAAGAAAATTATGAAAATGATATCTCTTTAAAAGGAGAATTCATTCGTAAAGTTATGGCTTCTGATTTAAGTAATCACGAGAAAGAAGAAATCATTTGTGCAGGTCTTCAAGCATTGAGTGGAAAGGAGATTACACGATGAAGTTAAAGCGTTGTTATATTGAAAACTTTGGTGGTTTACACCAATATGAAGTCTTCTTTCAAGATGGTATTACGATGATAGAAGAAGCAAATGGCTTTGGTAAAACAACACTTGCAGAATTCATTCGTGCTATGTTCTATGGATTACCAAAAAATACAGGTTCATTTGAAAAACAATTTCGAAAAAAATATAAGCCATGGCAAGGCGGAAATTATGGTGGAAATCTAATCTTTGAAGAAAATGGAAAAGAATATAAAATTGAAAGAAGCTTTGGGGCTACTCAAAAATCAGATAAGCTTTCCATCTATGAAGTAAAAACTGGGAAAAAAACAACAGACTACACAGAAGAAATTGGATTAGAATTATTTGGTTTAGATTCTGATTCTTTCGCAAGAAGTACGTATTTGCCACAAGTTCATGAAGCGATGAATCTATCAACCGATAACATTCGTGCAAAACTAGGAAACTTAGTGGATGATACCAACGATATTAACAATTTTGAAGATGCCATCAAACATTTAAAAGATAGCCGAAGTTATTTTCAAGCTTATCGAGGGAACAAAGGGTTATGCCATGACTTATCTACAAAGATTTCTGAATTACAATTAGAAATTGATGAGTGTAAAACATTGCGCACAACACTAGAAAATAAAAAAGAAAACTTGCTTCAACAAGAACAAGCAAAAGCAGAAAAACAAGAAGCTTTAAAACAAATAAAAGAACAAATTAATCAAGTAAATGCGATTGAGTTAAAGAAAAATGTCACAAAACAATATCAAGAGAAAACAGCACTTGTACAAGCTTCTAAACAAGCAGTAAAACAAGTAGAAGGTAAGTATTCAAATGGAATCCCTACGACTCAAGAATTAAAAGATATTGAGCCATTGTTTGATCGAATGATTGCATTAGATAGTAAAGAAGCACAAACAAAACCAAATGATGATGATAAACAAACAGTGGAAGAAGGAAAAGTAATTTTTAAAGAGTATATTCCTACTACAGAAGACTTTGTTCAACAAAAGAGACATGCTCTTGATTATGTAAAAATAAAGACAACATTAGAACAAACAAAGTTATCCACATCAGAAGAAGAGGCTTTGCAAGAACTACAAGCATTCTTTCAAAAAGGTAGTGTTGATGAGATGTTTTTTACAGCTCGTCAAAATGAGATTAAAGAAATTCAGAATTGTGAGACGAAGAAAGACTTACAACACTTATCAAAAGAAGAAACATTGTCATATCAAAACTTACAAGTATTCTTTGCGAGTGGTGTACCAAGTGAAGAAAGCATTCAAGAAAACTTAGCGAAAACAAGAAAGATTCAAGATTTAAATGATGAAAAAGTAAACTTAGTTTCTGAACAAGTAGAAAGCATTCAGCATACTCCACAATCAACAAAACAAAGTTCTACACCTATCATTTGTTTATTCGTTGGTGTTTTATTGCTTGTGGTAGGTATTGTCTTCTTTATTATGAATTCTATTACGACTGGTGCTATTGGTCTTGTAGTTGGGATTCTATCTATCGTGATTGGTCTTTACTTAAAGACACAACAAACACAAGCCTCAACGACGAATAACCAAACAAATGAAATGAGTATAGAAACAAGAAATAAAATTACACAGAATCAAAAAATGATAGATCAGCTAGATCGAGAAGTTTTAGCTTTTGTTTCTCGTTATATTACCGATAATCGCTCTCATATTGATAAGCTGCATGACATTTCAAACAAAAGAACAAGCTATGTAACATTACAAGCAAAAGAAGAAGCGCAAAAACAAGAAATAGAAAAATTAACACAACAGATACAACAATTATCTATAAATCTACAAGAAAAGTTATCCACATTCTTTACGGATATCGATACGTATGATCATGCTTTAGAAATGTTAAAAGAAAAAGATACAACTTATCGACAATTAAAAGAAAAGAAAGTAGAACAAGAAAAAGATAGAACTACATATAAGAATCAATTAAATACGTTATATAGAGAATTAACACGTTTTTTATTTCCATTCTATGGTTCTATAGAGGAGAAAGATTTCTCGAATTACATTGATGAGTTAGAAATGAAACGTAATGCTTATATAAAAGCAAAGAAGAACTTAGAAGAGATTGAAAAACAACAACAAGAAATTCAAACAGATAAGAAAATTTGTGAAAATACATTTGCCGCATTTATAGGAAAATATCAATTGGATTTGGATATTCGTCATCGTGAAGCATTCCAAATATTGATGAATCAAATTGCACAATACTTAGGTGAAAAGAAAAATCTTATCATTTTTACAAAAGACTTAGAAACTTTCTATAGTGAAAATAGCGACTTACTTACAAAAGAAGTAAAACAAGTGGATGTTAGTCTTGAAGAATTACAAGCAAAAGAACAAGAATTAAATATAGAATTAGAACAGATGCAAACAAGAATTCTAAGTGCAAGACAAGAAGCGCATGGAATGGAAAGAAAAGTAGATGAGTTACCTGCAAAAGAAGATCAACTTCAACAGCTAAAAGAAGAAAGAGAAGAAGGACTTCATCGTAAAGATATTCTAGATCAAACACAGATGTTCTTAGAAGAAGCAAAAGAATCCCTTTCGGATCAATATTTAGGAAGCATTAAAACACAATTCATGTATTACTTAGAAAAACTATCCGGTGTTAGTAACGAAAAAATCAGCATGACAACAGACTTTCAAGTCAAAGTAGAACGTTTCGGAGAGTCTAGAAATCTTGCATATTTTAGTATGGGTCAAAGCGATTTAGTTATGCTATGCATGCGTTTTGCCTTAGTAGATGCTATGTTTGAAGATTCGAAACCATTCATTATCTTAGATGATCCATTCGTTAATCTAGATGACGAAAATACAGCAAGAGCATTAAAACTATTAGAAGAAATTGGAAAAGAAAGACAAATCTTATATTTAGTATGTAATCGTAGTCGTGCAATTGATTGGAATTAAAATTTATTATTACCGAGGAAATAGATAAGTCTATGAAAATCATAAAGCTTGATTCTCATAGACTTTTTTGTAGGATAAATTCAAATTAAGCAAAAGTGAGCCGTTTGATTTCTGTTTATAAAACCATTTTATAGTAGATAATTATAGATTGGATAGTTAAGAAGAGAACTGTTAGAATAATAAAAAAATTATAAAATAGAAAGAGGTAACTGAATATGGCACGAGAAAGAAGACAATATAGTGATGATTAAAAAAAACAAATGGTAGAATTATATAACAGTGGTAAACCTAGATGTGAATTATTCGTGAATACGAACTTACTCCTTCTGCATTAAGTTCATGGATTAATAAATATAATGCAACTGGTTCGTTCAATATAAATGATAATCGCAGTGAAGAAGAAAAAGAACTTATTCGGTTACGCAAAGAACTTCAACAATTACGAGTTGAAAAAGCTCGTTATAATCGTTATTTTAGCGATTTTTCGAGCTTTTTTTATTAACCAATATGATTCAAATGGAAAGCTACTAGAGAGAAAATCAATTGGATTACCAAAAACAGATACAACGATTTCTTAGTTGGATCATGCTTCTTTTGTGATTGTAGAGGAAGTTAATGATAAGGAAAGTAAACGTGTGATGATTAATAATAATCCTGATGAAGAGGATAGCGAATCTTATTCTTATCATATCGAAGATAAACAAGATACAGTAAAATAAATTGAATTAACTTTTAAATAAATATGTTATTATAGTAAATAAAAATAGATTTTAAAAATTATATTTATAATCCAAGGTGGCACTAGTATCCCTTAAAATGTGGAATAATGGGAAAAGGGATTATACTTATTTTTATTTCTAAATGACCCCATTTCATAAAAAGTAATGCTATATAGAGTTACAAGATAATGTTCAAGTTAATAAATTAAAAAGGCTATCTAGCGTGATTTTATTTAGATATACACAAAGAAGATGTTATGTCTTAGATGAATTCATCATTATTTATTATGTATATATAATTAATCTACAGAATTTTTATTGTTGAATACATTAATATTCAATATGAGTTTTTATCTAATTAATGCATAGCAATAAATATTTTTGATATAATGGGAATGATGAGAATAATAAATTGAATTTATGTAGGTGATGAGGAATGAAAGAAATTATTTAGTACAACTTAAAAGGACAAATAGAAAATAGAGAACTGTTAATCAATGATACTATTGCAGAATGTAATGGGATGAAAATAAGATGTTGGTTAAAAGATAATTCACAAAAAGTTGGATTTGCTGATGTTTTTAGAATACACGATGAAAATGAGTATGATGGAACGATAAAAGATTATATCAATCTATGTATTTTTGATCATTTAGATGAAGATACAAATCAATTGACAGGCTGTGACAATTCTAAATATAACCAAACATATATGAAGGTTTATATAGAAGATATTGAAAAATAGAGGCAATCCTACATAGTAATCCTAGATAGTGGTACAAAAAAGTCTTTGAATTATGTAATAAAAGATTAAAAATCATTAGATGCTGATTAACTAGTTTATGATATATCAGGACATATTAAAAATATGTATCTTAAAAAATTATAGGAAATTTATAATTCTATATAGTTATTTTAAAAATTATAGAAAATAAAAATTAGTTTTTCTAATCTAAATATTCAAATCATATTGGAATTAATACAGTTCTATATTTTTATGTTGGAATGAATCAAAAAATAATAAATATTTGAATATTTTACATTTTGTTATTAGTATACCTTTAGGAATGTTGATAAATTATTACATAACATCTGAATTGGTAAGTAGATTAAATTGTTCTTCAGTATATGTTTATATGGTTGTAGCTTTATTATAAGTAATTAATGTATAGAATTATTTTTTAGAACACCATTAGGGATAAGAATATTCCATTGGAATCCATTTGCATTTGTAGTAGATATTATGATTGATCCTTTAAATACAATTTTAATTACAGTACTTAATGTTTTGTTATTTGTACCTCTTCCGTATTTATTGAAACTATTTATTAAAGATAAAAATAAAATTATGATACTATCTGTATTCATTGTAGTATTCGTTGGTTTGTTATAAGTTATTACAACAAGAGGAATGTTTGATTTTTCTGATATTTTCCTTTATTGTATTGGTATCATGATTGGTTCTTTATTTGTAAGAAAAGTAAAGGATTAGTAGAGTTATTTTGCACTTACTGTTAAAAGAAGTCAATTGAAATATACAGTACATTTGAATGGTAAAAATGATAAACATCAAAATGAAAAGTTGAAAATTAAATTCAAAAAATATGAAATGCACATTAAAATAATATAAAATGGTCTGATTCTTGAAATAATAAATATATTCAATGATGAACTAAAAATTTTTTAATATTGATGTTGATTCAACATTAGTATATGTAGATGAAAGTATAATAAAAATTTTATATAGAAAAGATACATGAGGAATAAGGAGATTCTTCAAATTTAGATTTTCTTGAGATGGAGTAATTTATCTTATCTTATATTATGAAAAACTTTAGTGAAGTATTGTTGAGTTTAGGAAGACTTTAGCCAACTGAAGTATGCAAAGCATACAAAACAAAAAAATTATCATGTGCTGGAGTAAATTTTAAAGGTTCGAAAAACATTATGTTAAACTTGAACAAGAAATTATTAGTTATATAATTTGTAATCATTGATGTGTAAATGAAACAGTTAGAATTAGAGAAATCTAGTTCTCATTTTTTAGATTGTATAACACATTATTCAAAACTTTTTTAAATCATGTGGTATACACAAGTTTTAATTGAACTTCTTTAAGTAATATGTTATAAAAAAGTCAAGGTGATAAAGATGAATTATAATTTTGCAAATGATTTACAAACAATTCGAGAAATAACTGAATTAACACAGGAGGAATTAGCAAGAAAGTTAGGAGTAGAACAAATTACTATATCTAGAAATGAATCAGGAAAGACAAAACCATCTAAAATTTTACTAGAAAAAGTATACGATTTTGCTTTTACTAAACATATTTACTTAGGAAATTTAAAAGCAATGTTCTGGAAAGAAGATCTTAAAGAAAATCATAAACTCCTATTTCATGGATCAAAAAGTGAAATAAAAGGGGAAATAAGCATAAGTAAAGGAAGAAATAACAATGATTTTGGACAGGGCTTTTATATGGGGGAAAGCTATGAACAAGCTATCTCGTTTATATCTGGATTTCCCGAATCTAGTGTGTATTATTTGGATTTTAATGATAAAGATTTAAAGTGCAAGAAATATCAAGTAGATCAAAAATGGATGCTGATAATTGCCTATAATAGAGGTGCTTTAAGAAAATATGAAAATAATGTAGAAATAATAAATTTAGTTAAAGAATCTGAGGACTGTGATTATATTATTGCACCAATTGCAGATAATAGGATGTTTCAAATAATAGATATGTTTATAGAGGGAGAGATTACGGATGAACAATGTAAACATTGTCTTGCAGCAACTAACTTAGGTAATCAGTATGTAATTAAAAGTAAAAAAGCTGCAGAACAATTAAAAATTGTTGAAAAAAACTATATTTCCCAAAGTGAGAAAAAACATTATTTAGATAAAAGAAATTCTGATGCTAAACTTGGAGACGATAAAGTAAAAATGGCTCGCAGAAAGTATAGAGGAAAAGGAAAATATATTGATGAAATTTTTGATTTAAGTGAATATTAAAATAGAGGTGAAGTCTAATGAAAGAAATGGATAAAGATGGCTTAATACTTTGTGACATTCAAGCAAAGGCTTTTGAAATGTCAGAAAGTTATATGCAATGTGGTTCACGGATCTTTATCAGAAGATTTATGAATAGCGATATTGTAAAATTGATGGATGATTCTTCTTTTTTACAATTAAATTTAGATAAAAAAGATCTATTAGATCGAATTAATGAGGAATATGGAATTTCAGAGTATGGTAAAGTAAAATACAAAAAAAATGAGTTATATTGGATTGGTTATATCTATCGTTATTATAGTTATACTTATGAAATATCTTCACGAAGAGCATATAAAAATATTAAACCAGATGAATTACGAAATGTCTTTTTAGGATATCATACGTTAAGTCCGCAACAAGCAATAGAAAGAATACTTGAATCAAAGGATATGGGGAAGGAAAAAGAATTAGAAAGACAATATAGAATATTTTGTAAGTATAGAAGAAAATCAAATACTGACTGATTTTATATTAAGTAATAAATAGAAATTGAATATAGTAGCGATAATTGGCGGTATACGTTTATGAATTTATACTGAAGAGTTGGAGAAATCCATCTCTCTTTTTATTTTGTAATTTATATTATTAAAACTTATTGAAGTAATATGTTATAAATAAGTTTTAATAGTATAAATAAAAGGATCAGTCTTTTTTCTGATCCTGTATTGAGTATTTATAAGTTTACATAATTATCAAATTTAGCTAAAACACAATCTCCAGTTTCATTTTGTCTAATTTTGATAATCTCCACAATATCTATATAGCCCTCAGT
>JARHZK010000116.1 GCA_029258245.1 Longicatena sp.
CAAGTAAAACGTACAGTTGTATTAGGGGATAAAGAAATCGCATATATTAATACAATGACAGAAGAAAATCAAAAGAAATCGTTTGATTTTCTTACAAACGAAATGACACCAGTGATTATTATTACAAAAAATCATGAGTGCCCAATATTATTAGCGAAGTGTGCAAATGATAAAAATTTTCCAATTTTAAGAACCTCTTCACCAACATGGAGATTAATTATTGATATTGTTACATTTTTAGATGAGCAACTTGCGAAATGCGAATGTATACATGGAGGATTATTATCAATCTATGGAAAAGGTGTGTTAATTTGTGGAGAAAGCGGAATGGGGAAAAGTGAGATTGCTCTTGAATTAATTAAACGTGGACATATTTTAGTTGCAGATGATCGTGTAGATTGTTATCGTATTCACAATAAAATTATTGGGAAAGCTCCAGAACTTTTAAAAGATATGTTAGAAATTCGTGGAATTGGAGTCATTAATGTTGCAAGAATGTTTGGTGTAAGTTCTGTTTTGCCAAAAACAGAAATTAATTTTGAAGTACGTTTAGAACCATGGGATAAAAATCAAAATTATGACCGTATTGGAATTGAATCAAGAAAAAGTGAAAATATTTTAGGCGTAGAGATTCCTAAAATTGTTGTTCCAGTAAGAGAAGGGCGATCCATGGCTGTTATTATTGAATCAGCGGTTACGAATTTTATGTTAAATCAAATGGGAATGGATAGCGCAAAAGAATTTGAACAAAGAGTATTGGACTATATTGAAAATAATCAAGAAGGAGATTAAGAAGAAGCATGACATTTTTTCCAGATATGAGAACGTTTGTAGAGTTTGGAGGGTTAAAAATTACATGGTATGCAATTATCATTTTAACAGGAGCATTTTTTGCATATTATTTGACCCTTCGACAAGTGAAGAAGTGGGGATATAAAGAAGAAGTTTTTGAAAATTTCTTTTTAATGATGTTACCTATTTCCATTATTGGCGCAAGAATTTATTATGTAATATTTGAATGGAATAATTTATATGCAGCAAATCCAATATCAGCATTTTATATATGGGAAGGTGGATTAGCGATTCATGGAGGTGTGATTGCAGGTACATTGTTTGGTGTTTGGTATTTCCATCGTCATCAAATTGCAGGATTGCGTATTGCAGATGTTATTTTTCCTAATTTAATGCTTGCACAAGCCATTGGAAGATGGGGAAACTTTATGAATCAGGAAGCTTTTGGGCAAATAGTAGATCCGTCTTTTTATGATCATTGGCCATCATTTATACGAAATCAAATGTATATTGATGGATACTATCGCCAACCAACATTTTTATTTGAAAGTGTGGGAAATTTAATAGGATATTTCTTAATTACGAAAGTATTTAAAAAATATGGTAGAAAAAAAAGAGGAGATTTAATGTTTGCATATTTTGCATGGTATGGTATGGTGCGTTTTTTTGTAGAGGGGTTGCGTACAGATGCTTTAATGCTTGGACCATTACGTATTGCACAAGTCGTTTCTTTAATTGGTGTATTGATAGGAATTTTAGGAATTTTAGGAGTGTTTGATAAAGTATTTAAAAATATTTGGCCATTTAAACATCGTAAACCTGCTATTATTTTTGATTTAGATGGAACATTAATTGATTCAAAAGAGTTGATATACGCTTCGTTTAAACATACATTTGCAAAATTTATGCCAGAGCATACATTAACAGAAGAAGAATTACAATCTTTTTTTGGACCTGCCTTAAAAGAAACTTTTTTACGTTATTTTGATGAAGAAACAGCGAATGAAGCAGTTTTATATTATCGAGAATTTAATAAAGCCAACCATGATGCATATATCACAGAAGTACCTCATGTAAAAGAAACACTATCTTATTTGAAAAAAGAAAATTATCCACTTGCGGTATTTTCTAATAAATATAGTGAAGTCGTTCATATGGGATTGAAACTAACAGGATTAGAAGAATACTTTGATGTAATCTTAGGTGGAGAACAAATTCAAGACGCAAAACCTAGTCCAAGTGGTATATTAGAAGCATGTAAAAAACTTTATGTTCCAACGGATGATGTTATTTATGTAGGAGATTCAAAAATCGATATTCAAGCATGTAAAAATATGGGTGGATATTCTGTTGCATTTATTTTAGATCAGACAAGAGAGGAAGAAATGAAGAAAGAACATCCATGTAAAGTAATTTATAATATGAATGAATTAATACCATTGTTAAAGGAAAATCTTGAATGGTGTGACACTACAATTTAACTTTGAATTTATTTTATATATAAAGGAGTATTATTTAAGCTTTCTAGTTTTTGCTAGAAAGTTTTTTAATTTAAACATGAAAATAAATATACAGTGTGTTAAACTTATACTACGAGGTGATTATAATGACAGTAAAGAAACAAAATGTTGTATTAATTACAGGAATGTCTGGTGCTGGTAAAACAACAGCAATCGGAATTTTAGAAGATATGGGATATCATTGCATTGATAATTTTCCAGTTCAATTAATTGAATATTTAGGTCGTATTATTAAAGCTGAACCAGATTCACGTTATCAAAATATTGCACTTGCTACAACAGCGATGGATTATCCAATTTTTTTACAGTATTTTGATAATTTAGATATTAATGTGCATATTATATTTTTAGATGCGAGTAACGAAAAATTATTATTGCGATATAAGTTTACAAGACGTCATCACCCAATGATTATTTTTAATAAAGCAAATACGTTAGAGGAAGCAATTGAAGTGGAGAGGGATATGTTTGAATCTTTGAATGAACATTCGCTTATTCATATTGATACTACAAAGCTTGATCATTTAGAATTAAAAAGTATATTGATGGAAAAATTGGAATTAGATAATAAACGTACATTTTCAGTTTCTTTTGAGTCATTTGGATATAAACATGGTATTCCAATGGATGCAGATTATATTTTTGATGTTCGTTTTTTACCAAATCCATATTATATAGAGGAATTAAAAAATAAAACAGGAGATGATCAAGATGTCTATGACTATGTTATGAGTTTTGATCAAACAAAACAATTTGTGGTACAATTGACACAATTATTAGACTTTGTATTTAAGGAATATCAAGCACAGAAAAAATCACATCTAATTGTTGCGATTGGATGTACGGGAGGACATCATCGTAGTATCACAATAACGAACTGGTTATTTCACCATTATAAAAATCAATTTATTTGTTACAAGTCACATCGAGATAAGAAAGTTGGTTAAATATGAAAAATGTAGCAGTAATTGGTGGAGGTACTGGTCTTTCTGTAATGCTTAGAGGGTTAAAGCAAATCCCAGACATTAATATTAGCGCAATCGTTACTGTTGCGGATGATGGAGGTAGCACAGGAAGAATTCGAAAACAATTTAATATTCCCGCAATGGGAGATATTCGACATGTGATGTGCGCAATGGCTGAAGAAGAATCTATTTTTACAACGTTAATGAATTTTCGTTTTGATGGAGATGATATCGATGTTGGAGGGCATAATTTAGGAAATTTGATTTTAACAGCTTTAACAAAAACAACTGGAAGCTTTATGGATGCAATTCAAACATTTTCTAAATTTTTAAATATTAAAGGAAATATTATTCCAAGTTCTTTGCAGATTATTACTTTATATGCTATTATGGAGGACGGCACAATTGTGCGTGGTGAAAGTAATATACCAAAATTTATGAATAAAATTGATCATGTATATTATGATCAAAAAGTAAAAGCAACACCAGAAGCTATTCAAGCAGTTGAAAAAGCGGATATCATTTTTTATGGGATAGGTAGTTTATATACGAGTATTTTACCAAATCTTATTATAGATAAAATATCTGAAGCAATAAAAAATAATAAAGCAAAAAAAGTATATTTTTGTAATGCAATGACACAACCTGGAGAAACAGATGGTTTTTCGTTAGAAGATCATGTACGAGCTATTTATAAACATTCTTTTCCAAATGCAATTGATATTGTTGTCGCAAATAGTACAAAAATCAGTAAAGAACTATTACAAAAATATAAAGATATGGGTAGTAATATTGTAACAGCTTGTGAAAACTCACATGAATATGAAATTCTATATCGAGATATGTTGGATGTGGAAGGTGGTTTAATTCGACATGATTCGAATAAGATTCGAAATGTTATGGAAGAAATTATAAATAGAGAGTTAGGATGATGAGAAGTGTCATTTACAACAGATGTAAAGTCAGAAATTGCTGCAAATGAATTGCACCCATGTTGTATGAAAGCAGAACTTAGTGCAGTATTACAAATGTGTTCTACAATTAATATTACAAGTACAGGAATGCATTTAACAGCAAAAACAGAGAATGCAACAACGGCGAAACGTATTTATAAATTAGTAAAAGAACGTTATGATGTAATTACAGGACTTTCTGTAATAAAGAAAATGAAATTAAAGAAAAACAATATATATGTAATACGTATTGAAAATAAAGCAATGGAAATATTAAAAGATCTAGAAATCTTTACGGAACAAGGATTACAAGTGCATCCATCAAGTAAATTATTACGTAAGGATTGTTGTGCAAGGGCCTATCTTGCCGGCGCATTTCTTGCAGGGGGAAGTGTGAATTCTCCAAACAAAGCAAACTATCATTTGGAAATTAGTACAAATGATGAAGAATCTGCAAAATTTATACAAAAAATTATGTTGCGTTTTGATTTGCCGGCAAAATTAATTAAAAGAAGAAATCAAGAAGTAGTTTATTTAAAAGCAAGTGATAAAATTGGAGATTTTTTAAGATATATAGGTGCTAGTGATTCTGTATTTGTTTTTGAAGATAGCCGTATTCAAAGAGACTTTATTAATTCACTAACACGTTTGGATAATTGTGAATTAGCAAATGAAATGAAAAGTATGGCAACAGGAAAGAAACAATTAGAAGATATTCAATGGATTGAAACATATCAAAGTTTAGATTCTTTACCAATAAAATTACAACATGTAGCATATGCGCGTAAAGAGTTGCCGGAAGCTAGTTTAAATGAATTATGTGACTATATAGCAGATGAATATAATGAATCAATTTCAAAATCTGGAATGCGTCATCGTTTAACAAAAATAAAAGAATTAGCGGATCAATATCGAAAAGTATAAAATCATAAAAAAAGTGTAGACTAAATAGGGTGATATAATGAAATTATGTATGATTCTATTAGCTACACTTTTTCCTTTTTTGAGTAGAACAAGATATGAAGTTGAATTTCAAAAGATGAATGATAAAAAAATTGAGGTAATTTGCGAAAATTCGGAACTAACTTTATCTTTATTTAATGTTGAAATGAAAAATGAGCATGGATGGGAAGTTGTAGAACAACTTGTAAAAGAAGCAGAACATATTACTATGGAAATTGATCCAACAACACAAGTCAAACAAGATTTAAGTGTATATTTATTTTTGGATGGAAGACTTTTACAAGAGGAATTGTTAGAAAGGGGAATTGCATATATTTCCATAAGAAATCCCAATTATACATATGAAAAACAAATGGAAATAGCAGAAAGAAAGACAAGAAGTGTTATGGGAAAAGAAAATCAGGATGAAAATAAAAAAGGCTTTCCTATTGTTGCTCCCTTATATGTGGTATGTATGTTAATATTGTGGATTTTTTTATTAAAATATATTAGAAATCTTTATAGAAAGAGAACGAAAAAAAGCATGTGATAAAATGCTATAAAGAAAGGTTGGGTAAAAATGAATATTTGTATTGTACGTAAATGTAAAACGAATGATGCTATTTTATTAAATTTTAAAAGAAATGGTAGTGTTGATCAAAGATTAAATATTATTTCACGTTTCGGAGAAAGTGTGCGTTATTATCGAAAACAGCGTCATTTAACACAAGAAGAACTTGCATTATTATGTAATTTTAATCAACATTATATTTCAAATATTGAAAGAGGAACTCGTAACATTTCTTTAAGAGTTGTTTCAATACTTGCACGTGCGTTAGGAGTTCGTGAAAGAGATTTATTATAAGTAGAAGGAGAAATCCTTCTTTTTAATATACATACGCTATATTTTATATTATAATTAAAGAAACAATGAAAGAGAGGACTACTATGGAAATTCTTATTTCAATTTTGATTATTGCAGTTATTTTATATTTATTCTTCTTGATTCTTCCTGTAGTTTTGCCAATTATTTTAATAATTTTATTAATTGCGTTTGTTTATATACTATATGTGAAGTATAAAATAAAGAAAAATATAGAAGAAGAAATAGATGATTTTGAAAATCAAACCTATGATGATTTTACAACATATGAATATACAGACAAAAATACAAATATTGATGATGTGATTGACGTTGAGTATACGGAACGAGAAGATGATGAATAAAGAGTAGGTGGTTATGTGATAAAAGAGGCATTGAGAGATAATAAAACTGAAATATATGAACTTTGGAAAACAGATCATCCAAATTTTGATTTAAATTATCTTAGCTTTTATTTTCGAAATCTTTTTGATCAAGGAAAAACTTTAATCAAGGAACAAGATCGTTGTATTGTTGCTAGTGTAACTATGAATACACATGTTTTATATTTTAAAGATAGACTATTAGAAATATCTTATATTTTGGGAGTGAATACTAAATTCGAGGATCAAAAAAAAATATATATTAGAGAACTTATGGATAGTGTGCTTGATGAAGTGAATCATAATCACTTAATTACGCTAATGCCAGCAACATATCCAAAACAATATGAGCCATATGGATTTCAAGTGATTTATACAAGAAAAAGATATGTGATTCAAAGAGAATATTTGAATAAAGTATTCCCTATACGAGTGAGTTATAAAGCAAGTCCAAAAGAATTATTAAATATATATCAGAAATTTACTTATCATTTTGAAGGATATTGTATAAGAAATATTTCTTATTATGAAACATTGTTAAAGGAATTAGAATTAGGAAATAAACATTTGGTAATATATAGAGATCCTAATGAAAATGTTATGGGATATCTTATTTATGAATTTTGTAAAAATCAATTGGTAATTAATGAAGCTATCTATCTAGAGTCAGTTGCTTTAACAAGAATGATGAAAGCAATTATTGAAGATTATGAATCTTTAACTATAGAAGTAAGTCAAAGTGAAAAATTGGAAAAAATTTTTCCTCAGGCTGATTCGCATACCATAGATTTTATGATGGCAAGGATTAATAATTATAGTTTATTTAATAAATTAGTTAATGCAAAGGTAAAGACAGCAAAAGAAGCGTATGCTTTATTAAAGAAGCCATTATGGTTCCATGAGTATTATTAAAAAAACGTGAGTTATCACGTTTTTTTAAACATCTTATTATTTGTTATGGTTTGCAATTAATGCTCGAATTTCAATAATTCCTGTTATAAAGGTAATAATTGATAAAGCATAGTTTAAATATAAAATTAACCCTGTGTATTTTGAAGAATATGCATTAACAATAAGTAAAATAGAAATCGTAAAATATAAAACTATCTTTGTAATAATTTTTTTAGTAGATAACCCAGCTTCAGAATCAACAACACTTGTACGTTTTTTTGGTTGGAAATTAGGAATAACAGGAAGTGTATTTAAAAATTTTCGAAATTTGAATTCCATAACAAGATAGACAACAATACCTAAAATAATGGACATCCATAATGGCAAATTGAAAATGTATCCAAATACAATTGCAATAAAACCAAGCATAAAGCGCGAATTGAATGTTTTAAAAGATTTTGAATTATCACTTAAAACGTAACCATTATGGTTAAAACGATTATAATATATTGGACGATTTTTATCATCACGGTATACACTGAATCCACCTATTTTTTCATCATCGTTTGAAATTACAGCTTTTTTACCTTTTGTAGCCATTAAAATCACCTCAAGAAACATTATATAGGAAAATGAAATACAAGTCTATAAAAAGTATAATTTTCAATTTAATAAAAAAGGATTTAAATAATTTTTAAATATAAATTATAGATCATAATGAAAATTAGCATTAGTTTTGCACATTTTAATAAGAATATGTGTAGTTCGTTGTATTTTTCTATACTATGATATATAATTATTATGTATGAAAAAGGATTCAAACGACTAGAAAAGGAGAGATACAAATGATTTTTGGAAAAGAAACAGCTCAATGGGAAAGTTTGACAGGAACTTTCACAGCAACTGAGATTAATCAACAACCTTCAACATGGAGAAAAACAATTGCTCAAATCGAAGGAATGAAAGATGAATTACAAGCATTTATTGAAAATGTTACAAAAAATGAAGATTATGACATTATTTTAACAGGTGCAGGTACAAGTGAATTTGTTGGTAATGCAATCTATACATATGTTGCAAAACGCAATAACTTCAAAGTGAAATCTTATGGAACTACAGATATTGTAGCTACTCCAGAAGCTTATTTATCACAAAACAAACCAACATTGTTAGTTTCTTATGGAAGAAGCGGAAACTCACCAGAGTCTGTAGGAGCAGTTGATGTTGCAGATGAAGTATGTGGAAAAAATGTTTATCATTTATTCATTACATGTAACTCAGAAGGAGCATTAAGTAAAGCTGCTGCATCACGTGATAATGCTTTTGCTATTAACTTAACTCCAGAAACTCATGATAAGAGTTTTGCAATGACAAGTAGTTTCTCTAACATGATGTTAGCTACATTATTAGCTTTTAGTTTAGATAACTTAGATGAAGTTAAGGCAGATTTAGAAGATGTAATTACAGCTGCTGAAAAAACTTTAGCTAATGATTGGACATTGTTTGAAAAAATTGCTAATGATTTTGATTTCAAACGTATCGTTTATTTAGGAGCTAACTGTTTAAAAGGTATTGCACAAGAAAGTCAGTTGAAAATCTTAGAATTAACTGCTGGTAAAGTTGCAACTATGTATGATACACCAATGGGATTCCGTCATGGACCTAAATCAATTATTAATGATGAAACATTGACAGTTGTATATGTAAGTGATGATCCATATACTCGTCAATACGAAGTAGATTTAATTAAAGAAATGAGTCCACAACGTAAAGGAAACAAAATTGTTGCGATTATGAATAAAGAAGATAAAGAAATCGCTGATTTAGTAGATTATTCATATGCATGTAACTTAGAAAACTTGCATGATAATGCGTTCTTAGGTTTTAATTATATCGTGTGTGCTCAAATTTTAGCGTTATTTAGATCTTTAGCTTTAGGATGTACTCCAGACAACCCATGTCCAACAGGAGAAGTGAATCGTGTAGTTAAAGGTGTAATTCTTCACCCATATACAAAAAAATAATTTGGAGGTAATTTTTAATGATCGGATTAGTAGTAACAGGACACGGAAATTTTGGAACAGGTTTAACTAGTTCTTTAAAATTAATTGCAGGGGAACCAGAAAACTATGTAGCTGTTGATTTCCCACAAGAATATTCAGTTGAAGATTTAGAAAGAGAATTAAATAAAGCTTTTGATACTTTAAAAGATTGTGATGGAATTTTAGTTCTTTCTGATTTAGGTGGTGGATCACCATTTAAAACAGCAGTAATGACAGGATTCCCAAGAGGAAATGTAGAAGTTATTGCAGGTACAAATTTACCAATGTTAATTGAAGTAAATATGGGGCGTCAATTTATTGAAGACTTAGATACTTTAACTAATATGGCTATTAATACTGGGAAAGATCAAGTAGTTCGTTATGAATTTAAACCAGTACAACAAGATGATTCATCAGATGGTATCTAGTTATCGAGTTCAAAAGAGTTATGCAGTTGCATAGCTCTTTTTTTGTGAAAAACTAAGACGATATATGGGGAGCTATTCGGATATATGCAATGTAATAAAATTTATGCAGACAAAGTAGAATAAAGCTACTTAATTAGAGGTTATTTAAGTTTTAACATATTATGAAAATATCTATTCAATATAAAAAAAGACCGAATAACAAAGCATATTTTTAAGATAACTTTGGTAGCGGTCTAAAGTTAGATTAAACTTGATTTAGTTGTAAATTGTTTTGGCATAATCTGTAGGAGTGATTCCAAACTGTTGTTTAAATTTTCTTGAAAAATAGTGAATAGAGGTAAATCCTAACATATTGGATATTTCACTTATTGTATATATACTTTCTTTAATTAACAGTTTACTTTTGCTTAATTTTAAATCACTTATGTATTGTTTAGGGGCAATACCTATGTTTTTCTTAAATAGAGATTGTAAACTTGAACGTGAAATCGAAAATTTATTACAAATTTCTTCAATTGTTAGTTGTTCGTAAATTGTATCATTAATATAGATAATAATTTCATTTAGTAGTTCATTTTCAAAGCGTTGTTGCATAGGAGTTGAGGCAACAGGTGTACTTGTTTGAAAATCATATTGAAGAATTTTGATAATTAATTGTTTTAAATAACAGAGCATCAACTCACTATCATATAATATATCATTATTTGACACTTTAATAAAATTATTCAATGTATTATGAATATCACGATGTGCATGATAAACACGATTTGTAATTAAATAAGAATCTGGAATATTCATATCAAATAATATTGTTAAATAACTGCAAGATTTACTTTTACCAGTATGTTGCGTGTGAAATTGCTTTGGAGCGTATAGAATTAAGTCCATTTCGTCCAAAATATATTCATCGCCATCAACCGTTGTTTTTAACTCTCCATTATCTATAAATGTCAATTCCCAAAAATCATGCGATTCACCAGGAAATGAGTAATTTGAATTTCGTACTTGATAGTAGTATCCTAAAATTTCATCTATAGAAAATGTTGGAACTAGTGGTTCATATGTAATTGGCATATCTTCGGGAAGTTGATAGGTTGTCTTTTTTGACTTATAATCACAAATCATTTCAAGTTTTGCATTAGAAGAAATGCAGAGAAAATTAAATTTTACATCTTTGTTGATTCTTATTTGCCTATGGATAACAAAATTTTCATGAGATCCATTTTCGTTTTCTACTGTAATCATAACGATTCCAGATAATACTTTTATATAAATATCAGTATTATAAGATATCAATTGATATACACTTTTATCTTTAATTTTAAAAGTAGAGTGATATAACTTGTGACTTTGCTTAAATGAAAGCTCATTTACGATTTCACCATATTTATTAAATATATAACTTGTTGTCTTATTGAACAATGAAATCACCTTCTTGTAAATAGTATAACAAAATTATCAAATATATAAAAGAATTATAATGGGAAGTTTAAAAAAAATGAATATTTTTTTGAAAATTATTACATATTAATATAATTCGTAGGTAATGATTAGAAATGAAAAAAAAATATCACACAATTTGTGATAATGCCCAATTTTTTTTAAAATATACAAAAAATGAGATTAATTCTTAAAATCATAAGTAAAAAATCGTAAAAATACTAAAAAGTGCAAAAGTAATAACAAAATATGCAAAGATTTATGATGATTTATGACATATCATGTAGGAGAACTGAAAGGGTTTACGTATCAACATCATATAATATGCTGATAACGATCCTCAGTATGATTGGTAGAAGGGAGAGAGAGAAATGCCAGATATCGTATTAACAAGAATCGATGCCCGTTTAATTCACGGACAAGTTGCTACACAATGGTGTGGAACTGTAGGAGCTAACTTATTGTTAGTTGCTAACGATGAAGTTGCAACAAATGAGATGCGTCAAGGTTTAATGAACATGGCTGCACCATCATATGCACAAACTCGTTACTTCTCAGTGCAAAAAACTATTGACATCATTGGTAAAGCAAGCCCTGCACAACATATCGCTATTATTTGCGAATGTCCACAAGACGTTTTACGTTTAGTTGAAGGCGGGGTACCAATTAAGAAAGTTAACATCGGTAACATGCACATGGCTGAAGGAAAACGTCAAGTTGCTACTTCAGTTGCTGTAAATGATGACGACGTTGCTTGCTTTAAAAAACTTCGCGACTTAGGTGTGGAACTAGAAATTAGACGTGTTCCATCTACAGCTGCAGAAGACATTGAAAAATTATTTAAATAAAATTTAATTGTAATTTAAGGAAAAAGAGGAGAAAGAATATGAACATCGTTGAATGTATCTTATTAGCTGCCGTAACTTTCGTGTTTGCAATTGACCAGTTCTCTTTAACTGAGTTAATTTATCGTCCTATGATTGCATGTCCAATTATTGGAGCTATCTTAGGTGATATCCAAACAGGTTTAGTTGTTGGTGGTACTTATGAATTAATGATGATTGGTAACATGCCAATCGGTGGAGCACAGCCTCCTAACGCCGTATTAGGTGGAATCGTTGCTATGATTTTCGCTGTTAAATCTAACATGACTGTTGATGCTGCATTAGGAGCATGTATGATTTTCGCAACTTTCGGTCAATACATTGTTACAATCGTATTTACTGTAGCTGCTGGTTTAATGGCTAAAGCTGATAAAGCTGCTGCTGAAGCAAATCCTAAAGGAATTACAGCTGTATTAAATATCCATATGTTATTATTAGGTGGATTATTTGCTGTAATCGCTATTATTGCTTATGTTGCTGGTGATGCTGCTTCTGCAACTTTACAAAACTTATCTGACAATGCTACATGGTTCATGGCAGGATTAAGTGCTGCTGGTGCTATGATGCGTTTCGTTGGTTTCGGTATCTTATTGAAGATTATGTTAGCTAACGATATGTGGGGTTACTTATTAGCTGGTTTCGCATTAGCATTAGTATTCTCTAATATTGAATTCTTAGCTTCTGCTGCATTAATCTTAGTTGCATTTATCGGTATTGCTATCGCATTATTAGACTTCAGAGTTAACTCTATCTCTAAAAATGCTGGTGGAAACGGAGGTATGAGTGATGGAATCTAATCAAATGTTACAATATAAAGATACAACTCCTGCTGCTAGACTTGATAATAAAACATTAAATAGAATGGTATGGCGTTCAATGCAGTTACAAGCATGTTTCAACTATGAAAGAATGCAAGCTGCTGGATGGTTATGGTCTATTCTTCCAGGTCTAGAAAAAATCCATACAAATAAAGAAGACTTAGCTGCTTCTATGACTCACAACTTGGATTTCATTAATACTCACCCATTCGCTGTTACATTCGTTATGGGTATGGTATTATCAATGGAACAAATGAAAATGGATATCCAAACAATTCGTTCAGTACGTATTTCTACAGCTGCTCCATTAGGAGGAATTGGTGATGCATTATTCTGGATGACATTAATTCCAATCGTTGCAGGTATGACTGCTAACATGGCTATCCAAGGAAATATTGTTGGACCTATCTTATATTTCGTTATCGCATTCGGTGCTGAAATGGGATTACGTTATGGTTTAATGTATTGGTCTTATAACATGGGTACTAAAGCTGTATCTATGATGACTCAATATGCTCAACAAATTACTCATGCTGCATCTGTATTAGGTGTATTCATCGTAGGTGCTTTAATTGCTAACTACGGTGGTGGAACTCAATTAGGTATGGAATTAGCAAATGGTGAAAGCCCAATCGTTATTCAAAAATATTTAGATTCAATTTTACCATGCTTATTACCATTATTATTCACTTTATTATGCTGGTACTTATTAAAGAACAAAGGATTTACTCCAATTAAATTAATCGTTATGTTCTTATTAATTGGTATTATTGGATGTATCTTCGGTATTTGGGGTGGAGCTGCTGGAGGTTATGAAGCTCTTGTCCATGTACCTTGGCACGCATAAGAATAAAATAAAAACTCTCTCAATTATGCCAGAATACAAGAGTATTCGTCAAAAAAAAGTTGCAGATAATTCTGCAGCTTTTTATTTCTAATTTATGAAAATCAATTATATACATTTGATTAGAAAGGAATATATATGAATACAACAAATATTGTAATAGTAGGTATTTTTGCATTAATTTTCTTGGTAAATCTTTTCTATCTTTTTGTGAAAAAACATAAGGTGAAAATTGCTAGTAAAATGTTTGCCAATAAACAATATCAGGAAATTATTCAGTGGTGTGAAAAAGAATCTAATAAAAAATTTATTGGACAATTTAATTGTGATTTATACACTGCTAAATCTTTGGCTTTGCAAAATAAATATGATGAATTAACAAATCATTTAAGAAAGATGTTTAAAAAAGAATATTCCAATGATAATAAAAAAGAATATTTATCTTTATATTTTCATTTCTTTATTATTCATGAAAATTTAGAGATGGTTAATGAATTATTAAATCAAATTGAAATTTTAAAAAATGATAAATTAACAAAATATTGTACATGGACAAAAGAAGTTTTATTTGATGGAAGAAACGATCTTATTGAAACTATGAAAGAATCTATTGATAATAAGGATTATTATGGTTTCCCATTAGGAGTTGTGGTATATTTAATTGCAATTCAGAATTGTCGTTTAGGGAATGAGGCATTAGCATTTGAATATTTACGTGCAGGACGTGATGCATTCCGACCAGATGACTTCTATGTAAAAGATGTCGATCGAATGATTAGTGAATTATCTAAAAAATTTAAAATCGAAGAAGAATAATTTGTTACAAAGTGTATTTATAGAATTGGGTAAGTGAAAATCTTATCCTTTTTTTATAGTGTTATTTAATAAATATTTAGATATAAAAAAAACAGAAGAAAATAAATATCATTTTCTTCTGTTAATTTTTGTTTATTATTGTATCAACAATTCCAAGCTGTAATGCTTTATTTGCATCCATATAGTAATCTCGATCACAAATTGATTTGATTTGATCAGTAGATAAATTACTATTGCTTGATAGAATATGATGTAACTTATCTTTGATTTTTATTATATGGTTAGTAGCAATTTCCATATCGCTTGCTTGACCTTGCATGCCACCTAAGGGTTGATGAATCATAATTTCGGTATTTTCTAATACACTACGTTTTCCTTTTGTTCCAGAACATAATAGAATTGCGGCCATACTTGCACATAATCCCATGCCAATTGTGGATATTTCACAATTAATATATTGCATGACATCATATATAGCAAACCCAGCACTTACGCTTCCACCAGGTGAATTGATATACATTTGTATAGGTTCATTATTAATACTAGATAAATATAATAATTGGGCACATACGCTACTACTCATAGCATCATCAATTTCTCCGGTTATAATAATAATTCTCTCTTTTAATAAACATGAATATAAATCATAAATATGTTCGCTTGCTGCACAGCGTTCTATTATAGTAGGTACAATAACCATAAAAATCCCTCCAATCTCACTGTATATAAGTATGCACATTCTTAAATTTTTAATACATATATATAAAATTCATTGTACTATAAAAATGTAAAGGCTTGCATTTTTATAATGATAAAATTATCTTAAAAAATAAATAAAAAAGTACATAAGTGAAAGATTTCTCAATTGACATTTCTATATATAGTTCGTATAATATTGTTGTTAAAAAGGAGGACTTTTAAAATGACAGTAAAAGTTGCTATTAATGGATTTGGACGTATCGGACGTCTTGCTTTCAGACAAATGTTTGGAGCTGAAGGATATGAAGTAGTTGCTATCAACGACTTAACATCTCCTGATATGCTTGCTCACTTATTAAAATACGATTCAACACAAGGTCGTTACGAAAAAGCTGATACAGTTAAAGCTGGTGAAAAATCAATCACAGTTGATGGAAAAGAAATCACTATTTATGCTGAAGCTGATGCTAAGAACTTACCTTGGGGAGAATTAGGTGTAGACGTAGTATTAGAATGTACTGGATTCTATACATCAAAAGCTAAAGCTAGTGCTCATATTGAAGCTGGTGCTCGTAAAGTTGTTATCTCTGCTCCTGCAGGAAACGACTTACCAACAGTTGTTTACAACACAAACCACGATATTTTAACTGCTGAAGATACAGTTATCTCTGCTGCTTCATGTACAACAAACTGCTTAGCTCCTATGGCTAAAGCATTAAATGATTTAGCACCTATCCAAAGTGGTATCATGTCAACAATTCACGCTTATACAGGTGACCAAATGACATTAGACGGACCTCAAAGAAAAGGTGACAAACGTCGTTCTCGTGCTGCTGCATGCAATATCGTACCTAACTCAACAGGTGCTGCTAAAGCTATCGGATTAGTTATTCCTGAATTAAACGGAAAATTAATTGGATCTGCTCAACGTGTTCCAACTCCTACAGGATCAACAACTATCTTAGTTGCTGTAGTTAAAGGAAAAGTTACAGTTGATGAAATCAATGCTGCTATGAAAGCTGCTGCAAACGAATCATTCGGATATAACGAAGACTTAATCGTTTCTAGTGATATCATTGGTATGCGTTTTGGATCTTTATTCGATGCTACTCAAACAATGGCTATCGAAATGGAAGATGGAAATACACAAGTACAAGTTGTTTCTTGGTATGATAACGAAAACTCATACACTAGCCAAATGGTTAGAACAATCAAATATTTCTCTGAATTAGCTTAATTCGTTAATAGTGAAATAATAAATAGACTGTTGAATTTCAACAGTCTTTTTTTATCTTTTTTTATCTTTTTTTGAAATTTATTGATAAATCATTGTATATCTATTGTAATAGATGGAAATGATTGTTATACTATTAAAAACTGATGATAAAGGAATAGTATCTATAGAAATATGGTGTAGCGAATTCTGGATGGTGAAAGCAGAATGTATATACTATAGAAAATGCACCTTTTAGGGATTTTTCGATATGTAGAAAAATACGTTACACAACGTTACTAGTGAATGAGAGGGAAGCATTTTTCAAACAAAGTGGAACCGCGCTTATTGCGTCTTTGTAGTATAAGTGCTTTTTTTATATTTTGGGAGGTATATATGAAATTATTTAATAGTATGGGACAAAAAATTGAAGAATTTAAGCCAATTCATGAAAATCAAGTAAATATGTATGTATGTGGACCAACGGTTTATAATTATCCACATATTGGAAATGCCCGGCCAATTGTTGTTTTTGATACATTAAAAAGAACATTCCAAGCGTTAGGGTATGATGTTAAAATGGTATCAAACTATACGGATGTAGATGATAAAATTATCAAAGTAGCAAAAGAATTAGGAGTTACTGAAAAAGAAATTACAGAAAAATTTATTAAAGCATATAATGATGATCGATTAGCTTTACATGCAATGATGCCAGATGTAGCACCAAAAGTAACTGAAACAATGAATGCAATTATTGATTTTATTAAACTATTGGTCGATAAAGGAAATGCATATGAAGTTGATGGTGATGTATATTTCCGCGTTAACAGTGTGGAAAATTATGGAAAATTATCCAATCAACAAATTGATGATTTAATGGTAGGAGCACGTATTGACGAAAATAGTAAGAAGGAAAATCCATTAGATTTTACATTATGGAAGCGAACTGAAGAAGGGATTAAATGGGATTCTCCGTGGTCTTTAGGAAGACCTGGATGGCATACAGAATGTGTCGTTATGATTAATAATGAATTTGGACAAGAACATACGATTGATATTCACGGAGGAGGTATGGATTTAAAATTTCCTCATCATGAAAATGAAATTGCGCAAAGTAAAGCGGCTTATCAAACACCAATTGCTAACTATTGGATACACAATGGTATGGTAAATATCGATGGTGAAAAAATGAGTAAGTCATTGGGGAATGTAATTTGGGCAAAAGATATGATTGCTAAAGTTGGCGGGAATGTATTACGTTGGCTATTTTTATCAGCCCATTATAGAAGTCCATTAAATATTAATGAAGAAGCAATTGAAACTGCTAAAAAGGAATTAAATAAAGTACAAACATCATTAAAACAAGCATATGTCAAAGCTGGATTGGCTGGATATGAATTAAATAATGAAGTACAAAAAGATACGATTCGTACATTTATGGAAGCAATGGAAGATGATTTAAATACACCAAATGCATTTTCAGCATTGTTTGATGAAGTAAAGGTTTTAAATCAAATAATTCGTCAACGTGAAATTGATTTCGAAGCATTAAATAATTATGTAACTGCCATTGAAAAAATGTTAGAAGTCCTTGGAATTGAAAATAATCGTTTAATTTTAACAGAAGAAGACAAAGAATTGCATGGAAAATGGAGAACTGCTGTTAAAGGAAAAGATTTTGAAACAGCAGATCAATATCGTGCAATGTTGATTGAAAAAGGTATTCTTTAATGGAAATAAAAGAATATAATGGTACCTCACTAGCCTATATGGGTGATGCAGTCATGTCTATGTATGTGCGTGAATACTTATTGTCAAAAGGATATCAAAAATCAAAGGTACTTCAAAAAATGAGTGAGCAATGGGTAAGTGCAAAAGCGCAGGCAGTTTTTTTAAATCAATTAGAAAAGGAAAACTTTTTTTCAGATGAAGAATGGGCAATTGTTTTACGAGGAAGAAATACAAATCCTAAAACAAAAGCAAAAAATGCAGATGTAATAACATATCGTAAAGCAACAGGATTAGAAGCAATTTTTGGATGGTTGTATCTTACTAGACAGGAAGAGCGCCTAAATCAATTATGGCTAAAAATTTGTGAAATAGGAGAACAATAATGACACAATATGTTTATGGAAAAAATGTAGTTAAACAGCTTTTACAAGATAATAAAAAAATTTATGAAATTTTAATTTCGGATGGAAGCAGAGATACTGCAATGGAAAAAATGATTAAAGAAAAGAAAATTAATTGTAAGATTGTATCAAGAAAAAAAATGGATGCTATGTTACAAGGGAATCATCAAGGAATTGCAGCAAAAATCGATGATTATAAAACATACGAATTGGAAGAGTTATTGGAAAGTATACCGAAAGGAAAAATGCCATTATTGGTTATGTTAGATGGTTTGGAAGATCCACATAATTTGGGTGCAATTCTTCGTACATGTGATTGTGTTGGAGTTGATGGTGTTATTATTGGAAAACATCGTAATGTAAAGTTGACTCCAACAGTTGCAAAAGTAAGCACAGGTGCGATTGATACTGTAAAAGTAAGTATGGTAACTAACCTTGCACAATCTATCAAGTATTTGAAAAAACAAGGATTTTGGGTTGTAGGTGCTGATTTAGATCGTTCGAAAGATTATCGAGAAGGTCAATATGATGTTCCTTTAGTATTGGTCATTGGTAGTGAAGGATTTGGTATTAGTTCATTGGTTAAGAGAAACTGTGATTATTGTGTACGCTTACCAATGGAGGGTAGAGTTACTAGCTTAAATGCAAGTGTTGCATGTGGGATTTTGTTATATCAAATTTATAATGAGCGACATCCACTATAATAGAATCTGTAATATTTTTTAGAACTCCGCTATAGGAGGATTTATGAAAAGTATATGCGTTGAAAATGAATATGAATTAATCTATATGTATCGTCAATCAGGAGATGTTGCATTGCAATTATTAATTCAGATGTTGTCTTCAAAAATAAAAATTATTATTCAAAAAAAACAGTCTGTTTTTGCTTATTATAATAAAGATGAATTATATCAGTTATGTATGATTAAATTAATAGAAGCACTTGATTCTTATCGTTTTGATAAAGAAGCTTCCTTTTCATCGTATTATATTACAATTATTGAACATAGTATTAGTGATTTTGTTAAGCAACAATCAAGATATCACTATCATATTGATGAATATACAAAGAGATATGGATTTGATATTTTTGATGAATGTGGAAAATATGGGATTGAAGAACATCCAAAAAATAAATATTCAGAAACAGAAATCATCGAATATGCCAATCAACTTGTAAAAAAAGCAGATGTAAAATCAGAAAAAAAAGCATACCAGATATTAATGATGAGAGCAGAAGGTTATTCATATCAAGAAATTGCTGATTGTTTGAAAATATCAAAAAATTCAGTAGACTATATATTGCGTAAATTGCGTAGATGTAAAGATAGAATTGACTAAGCGTATAGTTTATGTTAAAGTAGATAAGCAAAGAAAGAGGTGTTTTTGTAATGAGCGATAAAGTAATTCTTACCTGCACCGAGTGTCTTTCTCGTAATTATACGACTACAAAAAACAAAAAAACGCACAATGAGCGGATAGAGTTAAAAAAATTTTGTAAGAAATGTGGAAAACATACAATTCATAAAGAGACGAAGTAAGGAGGGTTTTTATGAAGTGGTTCAGTATTAATGGGATTTTGACCGAAAGTAAAAGAATTCGTTGGCCCAAGATGAATGATTTATTAAAGAATAGTGCTATTGTAATAGTTTTTATTGCTATTTTAGGATTATTTTTCTTTCTATGTCAGCTTGTATCATCAGGATTTTTAAAGTTAATTGGAATGTAGGAGGATAGACATGGGAGAAGCACAAAAAAAACAATGGTATGTAGTTAATACATATGCAGGGCATGAAAATCGTGTTAAAGAAAATTTAGAAAGACGTGTAAAAACAATGGGATTAGAGGATTGTCTGTTCCGCATTGTTGTTGCAGAAGAAAAAGAAATTGAATATAAGAATGGAAAAGAAGTTGAGAAAATCAGAAATCCATTCAGTGGGTATTTGTTTGTAGAAATGATCATGACGGATGAAGCTTGGTATATTGTTCGAAATACACCAGGAGTAACAGGCTTTATTGGATCAAGTGGTGGTGGAGCAAAACCATTCCCTGTTGCAGAAGAAGAAATGGAAGCTATTTTACGCCGTTTAGGAATGAGTGAGAAAAAAGTACAAATCGATTTTGAAGTTGGAGATCGAGTACGCATTTTAAATGGGGCATTTGTAAATTCAGAGGGAACAGTGGAATCGTTAGATGATGACACTCAAATCGCTGTTGTACAACTAATTTTATTTGGACGTGAAACATCTACTGAATTTAATTATGGAGATTTAGTGAAAGTAGAACTTTAATTAAAAAACATATTATAATTTTACATATTATAATATGTTTTTTTTTATAAGAACTTTTTTTAAAAGAAATAGTAAATTATCTATAAATAAAAAATTATGTGATAAGTATAAAATTTAAATTTTTCAAAATATGACAAAAAAAATTGAACATACTATATATACTATCTATAGATAAGGAAGTGATAATATGAGGGAAAGAATTGGAATTATACTAGGGATAACAGGCGTGATTTTATTACTTGCTCCAAGTATAAATTATCAACAATTTGAATCTTATTTTTTGTTCGCTTTAAAAAACTATTGGCCGATAGGACTTATTATTATTGGTATGATTCTAATGAATCCAAAAAATAAAAAAAGAAGTAGGTATTAAAACTTGTTTTAAAAGAATACATAAATTATTATATCTATGAGGAAAGTAGGTATAGTATGGAAAAAGTTTATATGATTGACTTAGACGGAACGATGTATCGCGGAAATAAAATTATTCCAAGTGCAAAAAAGTTTGTTGATACATTGATGGAAAGGAATGAAGAATTCTTTTTTTTAACAAATAATGCAAAGCGTACCAAGAAACAAAATGTAGAGCATATGAAACAGATGGGATTTCAAGGAATTAAAGAAGAACAGTTTTTTACAAGTTCAATGGCTGCAGCAATTTATGCAAAAGAACATTATACAGGTAGAAATGCATATTATATTGGACAAGATGGATTAAGGGAAGCATTAATAGAACAAGGTTTTTTTATTACTGACAATGATGTTGATTTTGTATTTGTAGGATTAGATACAAAAGGAACTTATGAAAAATATTCGAAAGCTTTATCGTTTTTGCTTGATCACGCAATATTGATTGGTACGAATGATGATCGCTTGTTAGCACAATCTGATGGTTTTTCTATTGGTAATGGATCTATTGTAGCTATGTATGAGTATGCTACAAATCAAGTAAGTCCTAAAATTGGAAAACCACATTCACCGATTTTAGAATCTGCTTTAAAATATATGAAAAAAGAAAAAAATGAAGTTGTTTTAGTGGGAGATAATTTAGAAACAGATATTTTATTAGGAGTTAATTGTGGTGTTGAAACTGTATTTGTGACTACAGGCGTACATACAAAAGACGATGTTGAAAGACTTCAAATATATCCTGATTGTATTGTTGATAGCTTAGAACAGTTGTTATAGATGAAAATGTTATCTTTGGTGAACAATTTGCTTTGCTAGTAAGACTTTTTATGATATAATGCAAACAGAAAATGAAGGAGGACAAATGATATGTCAACAATTATTGATGTACATGCAAGAGAAGTAATGGATTCTAGAGGAAATCCAACAATCGAAGTTGAAGTTTTAACTTTAAGTGGAGCGTTTGGTCGTGCAATCGTTCCAAGTGGAGCAAGTACTGGAGAAAGAGAAGCTCTTGAATTACGCGATGGAGATAAAAGCAGATTTTTAGGAAAAGGTGTTTTAACTGCTGTTGAAAATGTGAATAAAGTTTTAGCGGATGTTGTAATGGGAATGGATGTTACAGATCAAGCTGCTATTGATAAGGCATTAATTGAAGCAGATGGTACAAAAGATAAATCTAAATATGGTGCAAATGCCATTTTGGGTATTTCGCTTGCAGTAGCTCATGCAGCTGCGAATTATTATGGATTACCATTATATCGTTATTTAGGTGGAATTAATGCAAAAACATTACCTGTACCTATGATGAACGTATTAAATGGTGGTAGTCACGCAGATTCTTCTGTTGACTTCCAAGAATTTATGATTATGCCAGTTGGTGCTAAGAGTATCAAAGAAGCAATCCGTATGGGAGCTGAAACTTTCCATGCATTAAAGAAGGTATTAAAAGCAAAAGGACAAGTTACTGCTGTTGGTGATGAAGGTGGGTTTGCACCTAATTTAGAAGACAATGAAGCTCCTTTAAAATGCATTGTTGAAGCTATTCAAGCAGCTGGATATGTTCCTGGAGAAGATATCTGTATTGCTATGGATGTCGCTGCTTCTGAATTCTATAATACAGAAACGAAAATGTATGAATTGAAAAAATCAGGACAAGGTACAAAAACTACATCTGAAATGATTGATTGGTATGAAGATTTAATTGCTAAATACCCAATTATTTCATTAGAAGATGGATTGGGTGAACGTGATTGGGACGGATGGAAGGTATTAACAGATCGTCTTGGTAAAAAAATCCAAATTGTTGGAGATGATTTGTATGTAACTAATCCTGCAATCTTACAAGAAGGTATCGAAAAAGAAATTGCTAACTCTATTCTAATCAAAGTTAACCAAATTGGTACTTTAACTGAAACATTTGATGCTATGGAATTAGCTAAAAAGCATGGTTATACAGCTGTAGTTTCTCATCGTTCAGGAGAAACAGAAGATACAACAATCGCTGATATTGCTGTTGCATTTAATGCTGGACAAATTAAAACAGGTTCTATGTCAAGAACGGATCGTATTGCTAAATATAATCAATTACTTCGTATTGAAGAAGAACTAGGAGATGTAGCAGTATTTCCTGGGAAATCAGCATTTTATAATATTTACAAAAAATAAGTATTAAGAGTCTATGCTAACTAAAGTGGTTTTTATTTGTAGAAATAATAAATAAAACTAGGGAATGTACCTCAAATTTTGGATACTATAAATGTTCAAAATTTGAGGTACAATTTTTTTTGAATGTTTTAATTAAAAATTCATAACTATATAATAAAATAAAAATGAATATTAATTCTTTATAATATAGTGATGAGGATGTTTTATTAGATTACAGATAGTTACTATATCTAAAGAATAATACGAGTATAAAAAATGTTGTAGACGCAATTTAATGAATAAGATAGTATGGAAGAGTTTATATAGGAAATCCATAATAGATTTATGTGGAAGGATATTAAAAGAGGAAATTATATAAGAATGGTAGGAATATGATGGTGATTATCGAAATTTTTATAAATAGAATTAATGAATATATAAATAAAAAAAAGAGAATAGAAATGTATACTTATTAAATTGTACTGGGGAATTGCATTTTATAGTATTTCAAGAAAATTAAATTTCAAATAGATTAACATGATATAAAATAATTCAACACCTTCAGATAATTTTTTCTTTCGAAAATTAAGTTTTTTTATAAAGTATGAAAAGTATATTGTAATTTAAAAATTATTTTGTTATACTAGTAAAGTAATAAACAAAGGAAAGGAGGATAATCATGGGTGTTTTAGAAATCTTATTATTATTTGCATCGGTCGTAATGATTATACTATCCTTATTACAGAGCGGGAAATCAGATGGTCTTAATGCATTTGGTGGAAGTGATGGATTGAATCTATTTACTAATGTAAAAGAAAGAGGATCTGAAAAAGTGATTTCCAATGTAACGATGGTTACAGGAATTATATTTTTCGTTCTTGTTGTAGTTATTCGTGTTATGAATTAAGACCGTTAGGTCTTTTTTTTATTGAAGAGATGTATGGTATATAGGAAAAATGTTCTACTTAATATAGAAGATAGTTATTAAAGAAAAGGAGGTTTCCTTATGAATAAAAATGATGTTTTCAATCTTATATCTAAAGATCACTATTGTGGTATGAATGTTACACAATTGTCACAAGCATTGGATATGGAAGATAGTGAATCATTTACAAAATTAATGAAAATTTTAAATGAGTTAGAATGTGAGCATTTTATTGCAAGAGATGAACATGAATGTTATTTTACAAGTGATAAATTAGGGTATGTAAAAGGCACATTGCGTATAAATCAAAAGGGATATGGATTTGTTGAAACAGAAGATGCGAGTTATTATATTGGAAAATCAAATCTTAGATTAGGAATGGATAAAGATGAGGTATATGCTCGTGTTTGGACAAATAATGATGGTAGTACAGAAGGTGAAGTTGTAGAAGTTTTAACTCATAATATTGATAAAATAATTGGTGTTGTAAAAATAAAGGAAGGGAGAAAATATTTTTTATCAGATACAAATATTGTTAATAGGAAGATAAAAGTAACAAATTTTGATGATTTTAAATTAGTAAATGATACAAAGATATTGTTAAAAATTGATCATTATGGTCCAGTATTAAAGTGTCATATTGAAAAAGAGATTGGATATAAGTATGATCCAGGAGTGGATATTTTAAGTGTTCTGTTAGAACGTGGCATTGATCCAGAATTTAATGAAAAAGTAAAAGAGCAAGTACAAGGAATTGAAGAAGAAATTCAAGAAGATGAATTAAAGAATCGTGTTGATTTAAGAACGTTACTAACAATCACGATTGATGGTGAAGATGCAAGAGATTTAGATGATGCGATTAGTATTGATAAAATAGGAGATATATATCGACTATATGTTCATATTGCAGACGTTTCGTATTATGTAAAAGAAGGAAGTGCGATTGATAAAGAAGCATATAGACGTGGGACATCTGTTTATGTAGTAGATCGCGTTGTACCTATGCTACCACATGCATTATGTAACGGGATTTGTTCATTAAATCCAAATGTTGATAGATTAGCATTAACTTGTATGATGGAAATTGATCGTAAGGGTAACGTAGAAAATTATCGTGTTTTTCCAAGTGTAATAAAAAGTGATGAGAGAATGACTTATACTGCTGTAAACGGGATTTTGGCTGGTGATAAAAAATTACAAACAAAGTATGCACATATATTACAAATGTGTATAGATATGAAAAAACTTGCATCTATAATACGACGTAGAAGAGAAAGTCTTGGAGCAATTGATTTTGATACAAGAGAAGCAAAAATTATTGTAAATGAAAAAGGAAAACCGAAAGATATCGTGTTACGCGAAAGAGGTGAAGGAGAAAGAATAATCGAAGATTTTATGATTGCTGCAAATGAGACAGTTGCATCGTATATGAAGTGGTTAGATATTCCATCGATGTATCGTACGCATGAATCACCTGATCCAAAAAAAATGCGTGATTTTGCAAAAATCGCAAAATCATTGGGTTATAGTTTTCAAGGTGGAATTCAAAATGTCTATCCAAAACAATTACAAACAATGTTGAATGAAGCAAGAGGAAATGATGATTACTTTGTTTTATCTAGTTTTATGCTAAGAAGTATGCAAAAAGCTCGTTATGAAAATCGTTGTCTTGGACATTTTGGGTTGGCATTAAAAGATTATCTTCATTTTACTTCGCCAATTCGTCGATATCCTGATTTAGTTGTACATCGTATGTTAAGAAAATATGTGTTTGAACATTGTGATGATTTAGCGATTATGCAGAAAGATGAACTATGGTGTGAGGAAGCAGCAAATCAAGCAAGTGAAATGGAACGTAATGCGATTGAAGCAGAACGTGAAGTCGATGATATGAAAAAAGCTGAGTATATGGAAAAGCATGTAGGGGAAATATACGACGGAGTAATCAGTGGAATAATGAAGTTTGGTATGTTTGTAGAATTAGAAAATACAGTAGAAGGATTGGTTCATATTTCAACAATGGATGAAGATTATTTTCATTATGATGATGTTATGAAATCACTTGTTGGAGAGCATACAGCAAAAGTTTATAAGATGGGACAAAAAGTGCGTGTTAAATGTGTTTCAGCAAATCGTTTTGAAAGAGAAATTGATTTTGAATTGATTGTAAAAAAGAAAAAAAACAAAGGAAAAGGTAAAAAGTATGGGAGGTAACGATAGTGGGAAGTGGAAGAAAAGTAATCGTATACAATAGAAAAGCATCCCATGAATATTTTTTAGAAGATCGTTTTGAGGCAGGTCTTGAACTTGTTGGCACAGAGATAAAATCGATTCGTAAAGGGCATGCACAACTTAAAGATGCATATATTAGTTTTACAGGGAATGAAGCGTTTGTGAAAGAAATGTATATTCCTGAATATGAGTTTGGAAATCGATTTAATCATGATGAAACTAGAATTCGTAAGTTGTTATTACATAAAAGTGAGATATTGAAGCTTCAACAGAAAGTAAAATTAAAAGGTTATACAGTTGTACCTATTTCATTATACTTAGAAAGAGGAAAAGCAAAATTAGAAATCGCTTTAGCGAAGGGGAAAGATTTGCATGATAAACGTAATGCAGAAAAAGAAAAGGATGCAAGACGTGAAATTGAAAAAGCAATGAAAAATCATTATTAAGATAGTTGTAGTTTGTCAAAGATTATGATAAACTACAACTGTTAGAACTGGGGATGTACTGGTTTCGACAGGGATATGCTTGGTGCAAATAGCAGTCGAGTGGTTACGTAATAACCAATTAAATTTAAACGGAAAAAATATTTTAGCTAACATCTTTGGTGGAAATCAAAGAATGGCTTTCGCTGCTTAATTAACCGACGTAGGTTTGCAGCCGTCCATAGTTTGTTTTCTTTTGGCAAACTGGTGGAATGATTAATTTACGGAAGATAAGAATCAATTCTAGTCTAAGGGATTGGTTACGAAAAAAATAATTGGACAAAATTTATAGGAGATGTCCATAATTACCTATAAATTATTGGCAATGGACTAAACTGTAGAAATTTGTACGTGGGGCTGTTTCTGGACGCGAGTTCAACTCTCGCCATCTCCACCAATATAGCAATAAAGGAGTTGTAACAGTTGAATGATTTTTAATCGTTCGGGTCTGTTAGACCTCTTTTTTTCATATTCCTTAAACTTTAATAATAAAAAAATGCTCATCATTGTAGTTTTCCACAATTTTTGAGCATTATTAAAACAACTTGCTTGTTTTTTTGTTTATTTTTTTATCAGCTCATCATAGATACTGGATTCTTCATCCTGCTTATATGATATTTTCTTAAATTATATCCTAAACATACCAAAAGAAATTCCGTTTTGACATTTTTCAGACCTCTTCTGGAAAATCTTGTGAATTTGAAGTCCTGTTTTATTACACCGAATACTCCCTCTACTTGTATGTTGCGCTGTTTCTTCATTTCTTTCCCTTCTTCTGTGGAAAAGTTTTTATCTACGATTTCTTGTAGTTCTTCCAAAACGATATTTCTTGATATCGTTCTGCGGTTTCCTTTTGTACAGTCTTTCTTCTTTGCACATCCTCTACATTCTTTTGGTTCGATATATATCTGTGAAATAGATAAATTACCATTCATCGTATCTGTATATCTATCTATGACATTCACATCAAATATTCTGCCCGATGGGCAGATCTTGTAGCCTTCTTCATTTACTTTCCAGTTATTGGCATGGAAGATTCTTTTCTGAAATTTTTTGTCTTCTTTTTTTCCATACATATTATATTTCTGTACAAGTTCGATTCCATTTTTAATATTGAACATATAGTTATCATAGCTTCCGTACCCAGCATCAGCTACGGGATATCTCGGAAAACATCCGTTAGCTTTTTTATATCTCAGTAAGAAGTCGATCCATGTACTTGTATATCCTGGTGTTTGGTATACTTGTGAATTCACTATAATGCCACCAGTCACAGCAATCTGAGCATTATAACATGATCGTGTCACTCCGCTCTGATTATTATAATCCCATTTCGTAGCCATGAATGTCGCATCATGATCGATTTTTGAACATGAATTTCTATTCTGCATAATGCTCAACCAATACTCGTATTCTAATAATTTTATATAATACTGTAAAAATTCATCGTAAAAACGTTGAATATCGGTTTTTTTCTTGCCGATACCGTATTTTATCTCAACGTTGAGATATACCATCTGTTCCATTAGATATTGTGCAATGAATCCAACATCGAATGAATCGTAAATATTTTTTATTTGAAAATTATAGCCGTAGGTCTGATTCAGAACGCAGATCGACTCTGTAATCCTAGGATACATTCTATCTTCTGCATTTATGATTCTTTTCTTATAGACAAATGAATTCTTATGTGCGTTTGCTTCTATTTTTGTACCGTCAATATATTGGACATCTTCATCACATAGCATAAGATCATAAGCAATATGTTTACTGATATCAAAAAAGATATTGTCGATCGTATCAGTCAATGATGAAATCAATCTTTGAAATGCCATCTTGCTTGGTCTTTCTTCATTAGAAAGATATAGATATCTTATATCGTTTTTACATAGATGCTCTATTTCAGAAAGAGAACGTTTTCCTTCAGAATAAGCAAACAAAAGAACGTTCAGCAGCATGCCACGATCATGGGAATGTGTATTATTAGAGCGAATGCATGAAACATATTGACTAAGATTTACTCCTTCCATCGCTTCTAAAAATGAAAACATAGGATCGTTTTTATCAATAGAAATTGATAAATCTAATGGCAAAACCAGCTGTAATGCGTTATAATAAAT
>JARHZK010000123.1 GCA_029258245.1 Longicatena sp.
GTTTTTTTAATTGACGTTTCTTGTTCAGTTTTCAAAGACCAAATTCTTTCTTTACACTCTCGTTGAGTGCCTGTATATAATACAATCTTATCCCCTTTTTGTCAATGTTTTTTTTTACTTTTTTTTATTTTTTTTATCCGCGTATTATAAAATGAAACCGGAATTAAGTTTGGATATATAAAAGTTCATAGATGTCGTATTATATTGTTACCACACATTATAAAGGAGACTTCTATGAACACTATTCCTATATTACGAAAACACAAACATAAACACCTTTTTTTTAACATTACGAATTTATCATCAATATTATTAAATTTAATGCTGAACATTTTGCATCAAAACGTAATATTGGTAAGACCGATTTTATAAACACCCTTGCTGCTTCTGTTGGCACATCAACTTCAAACATCTATGCCATCATCAAGGATGCTACTGTCTCCGTAAAAAGTTTAAATCTTGAGGAACATCTTGAACGATCCGCTTCCGCTGTTTTTCACAAAAGAACTAAGAATCATAAGATCCCTAATAATTCCAGACTAGAGAATGCGAAAGATTTTTTTCTTTCGTCGTGGACGTAATAAAATCTAACAAACTTTCTTCAATTGATGGAACACTCAACTACCTAAAGCTACATGACCCAGATAGAATAAAGAACATGGAAACAGTTTCTACAAAGACCATCTATAACTATATACACGCTGTTAAAATAGCTCTTGAACCCATTAATATGCCTAGAATGACAAGAAGAAAAATCAAAAAAAGCTGGAAAACATACATTCCAAAAAAACAAAAAAGCATTTCTATACTTGAACGTCCCGAACATATCAATGCGAGAAAAGAATTTGGCCATTAGGAAGGTGATCTGGTAACTGGTCCTAGAGATGGACAAAACGGAGCTTATCTTACACTTATAGAACGTAAGACAAGATTTTATTATATGCTGCCCATCCCTTCTATATCAGCTAAAAAAGTCTATATGCAGATTAATAAGCTTCAAAATTTTTATGGGAATAATTTCAACGATATCTTTAAATCCATTACTTTCGATCATGGTAGTGAATGCCCCAGATGCAAGGACATAGAAAAGAAACCAGGAACCAAAGAACGCTGAGTCAACATGTATTTTTGAATACCTTATCATTCTGAATCTCAAATGAAAATTGTACTGGTCTAGTTCGATATTTTGTGAAAAAAGAAACTGACTTTAACACGATTTCCAAAGAATCGACAATCGATATCAACGATAAAATCAACAACAAAAAAGGAAGATACTTGGATACCTTCCTACGAAAAATTATTTTTAGATGAATTAAATAATATGGGTATAACACGCAATTCGATTTTATATAAATAAATATGATTTTTTCTTATTTCCAGTTTATGCTTGCAATTCGGGATTTGTTTTCGTTCATTCTTGTGTAAACGTTTTCTAAAATTCCTGTTTTTCAGGCTATATTAGTATTTATTATTTACAATCCTAAAATCATTATATTTATAAAATATAAAAATAGAATCTCCTAAATACTTTTTTACTAGATCTACTCCACTGAATAATCAAAAAAATTACAAACAGAAATCATAGAATAGATGTTTTAATAAAAAAGTGAGCTCTTGAATAACATTCAAAAGCTCACTACAATTTATATTTATTCTTCTACTTGTTCAGTATCTTCTACTTCATTAATAGTTGAATCTTGTTCCATGATTTGTTTAACCATATCACTTGTTAATTTTTCCTGTGTAGAAATATATGACATAATTGAATCATCTTCTTGATCTGCATTGTTTTCAATACGTTTTTGACGTAATTCTTCTGCTTTTTCAGCAACTAATGCATTCATAGGACGATCTCCTTTGCATCCAGTTCCAGCAGGAATTAATTTACCGATAATAACATTTTCTTTTAAACCAATCAAGTAATCTTTCTTACCTTTAATTGCAGCATCTGTAAGAACTTTTGTTGTTTCTTGGAATGATGCAGCTGATAAGAATGAATCTGTTTCTACTGATGCCTTGGAAATACCTAATAATACTGGTTTAAATGTAGCAGGAGTTTTTCCACTCAATAAAGCCTGACGATTTATTTTTGTAATTTCTGTTAATGAAATTTGAACACCAGGATTTAATTTTGTATCATTTCCTTCAACAACTACTACTTTACGTAACATTTGACGAATCATAACTTCTATATGTTTATCACTTATTTCAATACCTTGGCTAGCATAAACTTTCTTAACTTCTTTTAAGATATAATTCTGTACTTGTCGTACACCAGCAACTTTCAATAATTCTTTTGGATCCACTTGACCTTCAGTTATCTTATCTCCTGCTTCTACATGAGTACCTACTTTCATCCATGGACGAAGAGCTTGTGCTAAAGTTACTTTATGAAGAATTGTTTCTTTATCATTTGATACGGATACTTCATAACCTGTTTCAATCTGTTTAATTTCAGTAATATCCCCTGAAATTTGAGCTAATACAGCAACTCCCTTAGGACAACGTGCTTCAAACAACTCTTCAACACGAGGAAGACCTTGAGTAATATCTCCACCATCAGCACTAGCAACACCACCAGTATGGAATGTACGCATTGTTAATTGAGTACCTGGCTCACCGATAGATTGTGCTGCCATAATACCAACTGCTTCGCCGACTTCAACATCTTTTCCAGTTGCCATATTACGACCATAACATTTTTTACATACACCATAGATAGATTTACATGTAAATGCGCTACGAATATACATTCCTTCTATTCCAGCATCAACAATTTCTTTAGCGATATTTTCAGTAATAAACTCATCACTTTCGATAATTGTTTCCCCTGTTTTTGGATTTACAACTTCTTGTTTAGAATAACGTCCAACTAATCGATCATAGAATGATTCAATAATTGTATTTGTTTTACGATCAACAATAGCTTCAACCCAATAACCTTTATCTGTACCACAATCATCTTGTTTAACAATAACATCTTGTGCAACATCAACTAATCTACGAGTTAAGTAACCCGATTCAGCAGTTTTTAAAGCAGTATCTGTTAATCCCTTACGTACACCGTGTGTAGAAATAAAGAACTCAGATACGTTTAATCCTTCACGGAAACATGAGTAAATAGGAACCTCGATAATACTTGGAACATATTCACCTTTAGCAGATTTAGACTGAGATGGCTTCGCCATTAATCCACGCATACCAGCTAACTGTGTAAAGTTTGATGTATTACCACGAGCTCCAGAAACGGCCATCATATTAATAGGGTTTTTACGAGGAAGGTTTGCTAATAATTCTTCTGCAATATCATCCTTAACATCGGCCCACAATTTATTTAAATGACGTTCCCATTCTTGCATTGTAAGTTTACCTTTTTTACGTAATGTTTTTAGTTGTTCCGCTTTTTCTTTACCATATTCAACATGATCTTCTTTATGTGGAGCAACTTCAATATCACTTAATGATACTGTAATCCCTGCAACTGTAGAATATTTAAATCCTAAATCTTTAATTTCATCCAAAATTACAGAAGTAGTTTCTGTACCATAGCGTTTAAATATTTCTCCAATTACTTTACCTAAATCTTTTTTCTTTACAGCTCCATTAATTGGCAATGTACGAATTGCTTCTTTTACATCTTTTCCCATTTCTAAGAAATATCGATCAGGTGTAGCTGCGAAGTTTTCCGCACTTACCTCATTTATAAATGGGAAATCACTTGGGAACATGTTATTAAAAATAATTTTACCAACTGTTGTAAGTAAATACTTAGTATTTTGTTCTTCTGTAAAACATGTTTTCTTTAATACTCTTGCAGGAATAGCAATACGTGTATGTAAATGTACCTGTTCGCTTTGATAAGCTAACATAATTTCGTTTACACTACCATAAACATGTCCTTCATTATCTCCAAATCGCTTCCATTTTTCAGCTGATTTTGGGCAATCAACAGCAGCATATCTTTCTGATTCTTCATAAAATTCTTCTGCAGTTTCTTCCATTGTTAAATAGAAATTTCCCATAACCATGTCTTGCCCAGGAGTAACGATTGGTTTACCATCTTTAGGTCCTAAGATATTATGTGAACCTAACATCATGATTAATGCTTCTGCTCTTGCTTCTTCACTTAATGGAACATGGACAGCCATCTGGTCACCATCAAAGTCAGCATTGAATGCAGGACAAGCTAGTGGATGTAAACGTAATGCACGTCCTTCAACTAGTTTAGGTTTAAATGCTTGAATACCTAAACGGTGTAATGTCGGTGCACGGTTCATCAATACTGGGTATCCATCAATAACACTTTCTACTATATCCCAAATACGTGGATCTTGACGATCAATTAATTTTTCAGCTGTTTTAGGATTACTTGCAATTTCGCGATTAACAATTTCATTTATTACAAATGGTTTAAATAATTGAATTGCCATTTCACGAGGAATACCACATTGATACATTTTCAAATCTGGTCCTACCGCAATTACAGAACGACCTGAGAAGTCAACACGTTTTCCTAATAAGTTTTGACGGAAACGACCTTGTTTCCCTTTCAATGAATGTGACAATGATTTTAAAGCACGTCCACCTGCACCAGTAATTGGTT
>JARHZK010000125.1 GCA_029258245.1 Longicatena sp.
CGTTTTCCATAGTAAAAATTAAAATAGCTAAACAAAACCATAAATAATGAATAAAAATAATAGCTTTTTAAGATAGTTGTTTTTAGAATACCTTAAAATAAGCTATTTTGAAACAAAAAACAAAAAAAAGACTGCGATTTCAGAGAATAATTAAATTCTCTTACTTGTCACAGCCCCTTTTCATTGTAAAATTAATACCACGTACTATTGTGCGTGGTAATAGACCTTTTAGTGATAAAAAACAAACCTCCTTTTTGTTATAATAAAAATGGCCGGGCAGCCGTAAATAACAAAAGGAGGTTTGTCATATGAATGACATGAATAGTTTATCACATACAAGCTATAGATGTTAATATCACATTATTATCATACCAAAGTATAGAAGAATGATTATTTATAACAAGTTAAGAAAAGATATAGGACAGATATTAAGGATGTTAATAGAAAGAAAACCAGGATGTAAAGTATTAGAAGCAGAAGCGTATCCTGATCATATAGATATGTGATTAGAGATTCAGTTAAAATATTCAGTAGCAGAATTTATGGGATATTTTAAAAAAACGCAAATATGAAATATAAATTTAGGAATAGGAAATTTTGGGCAAGAGGTTGTTTTGCAGATACAGTTGGGAAAAACGAAAAAATAATAAGAGAATATATTCAAATTCTATTGCCAGAAGATAAATTGGCAAATCAAACAAATATGAAAGAATTCATTGTCCTGTATATGGGTGAGTTGATGAAAAAAAGAACAAAAAATCCTTTTTTAGAAGTGACTTAAGAAAGTGCTTTGGCTGTCAAGCCCAAACAATCGAAGGATCATATAAACAAAAGATTCTTATAGATTGAGTTCATACTAGGTCTTTTAGGTGAACTTATGATTATTAATTGAAAATTTCTCTACACTGAAACCTCTTTTATAGGGTATTTAATTGTATTTATAGTATTTTAAATATTGTAATTATATGAAAAAACAATGAATTATAGAAAACGTTTACAAAGAGATAAACGAAAAGAAATGAAAAAAAGTAAAAAAAAGTAAAAAAAAACATTGACAAAAAGGGGATAAGATTGTATTATATACAGGCACTCAACGAGAGTGTAAAGAAAGAATTTGGTCTTTGAAAACTGAACAAGAAACGTCAATTAAAAAAAC
>JARHZK010000140.1 GCA_029258245.1 Longicatena sp.
CAGTTTGAACATGTTTTTCTCAGTTACTTTTTGTTTTCTTTTTTCATGTCCGCTATATTTCATGATTCCTTTGATACCTTTACTGAAGCAATAGTTATAATTTTCATAACTTCCATAACCTGCATCTGCAACAATACGATCAGGATATTCTCCATACATCTGTTTGTATCCCTCTAAAAAAGGCTGTAGTGTTCTTATATCATTGGCATCGCTGCTGATATAGTTGAACGCTATATATCCATTATTCACACCTACCTGGACATTGTATCCTGGCTTGAATACATTCGTATGGTTATAATAGTCATATTTCATATGCATGAAAGTGGCGTCTGGATCTGTTTTAGAGAAACTGTTTCTGTCTCCTAAAATATCGTTCTGTAATGCATATTTCCAAATGTCTAATGCCTTAGTTTTCAATTCGTCACATAATTTCGATAGTTCATGTTTGCCTTTTCTATGGCGTTTATATCCTTTTTCAGCAATATAGCTCTCTAAAGCGGAATCTATTTTTATGATATATTCGATGCTTGGATATTTTAAAATCGAATATTTTATATCGATATCATGTTTTTCAAAATATTTATTTAGCTGCCTTATCAATTCCATGTATTTTTGCCAGTGTCTAGGAAGATAGGGTTTTGACCATCCTTTCCAGCAAAAAGTCATTTTATTGGCATTGGCTTCAAATTTGGTTCCATCAATATAAAGAATCTGTTTTCTTAAAGCTTTTTTATCCTGAACATAAAGATAAATCTGTTTACCTATATCATCAATAGAACCCTTAAGTGTTTGGTTAGTAAAACGTTGGAAACTTTTATAGCTTGGAACGCATCCATTCGTGATATTGCGATAACGAATATCATAGCGGCAAAGTTTTTCCAACTTTCTTAAAGAAACATATCCTTCTTCAGAAAAAGCGAAAAGGATGATTGCCAACATCATGACAGGGTCATAAGAACGAGCATCGTAATTTTGGAAATCAATAAAATCATTTAAATTTATCCTCCTTAGGACTTCCATAATCGTAACGCTCAAATCGTCTTTTGGAATATCTTGCTTATATGAATTTTCAAAATTCAGTAGCATATAAGGTTGATATGTTGTATAATATTCTTGGTTAATTTGATATAATTCATATATGAATTATATCAAAAAAACACATCTTGTTCCTTATGGAATTGGATGTGTTTTTTTATAGGTCTATGATTTATCTGTCACAGTCCCTTTGATTTAATTATTTGTAATATTCAACAATATTTCTATATTCTACTTTCCCTTCCCACAGCTTTAGGAAAACGTAACTGTATTGTTGTTCCTTTATCAATTTCACTTTCTAGACTAATATTTCCCTGTAAAAGATGAACCGCATGTTTTACTATAGATAAACCAAGTCCAGTACCCTCTACTCGTTTTGAATGACTTTGATCCACACGATAAAATCTTTCAAATATGCGATCTTGATATTCATAAGGAATTCCAACGCCTGTATCACTAACCTTAATATAAACTTCTTTCTCTGTTTCTTGTAAACTAATTTTTACATTACCACCTGATTTATTGTATTTAATTGCGTTTTCACATAAATTATATAAAATTGTTTGCATTAATTGTGGAACGGTATTCATATAAACTACTTTTCCTTCTACACGCATTTGGATATTTGCTTTTTTCGCAGTCATAGATAAATTTTTTATTACTTTTTCGACAAGATCATATACATCAATTTGCTTCCATTCCATTTCATATATTCCTTCTTCTAAATGAGATAATTTTATAATATCTTCAATTAAAGTAATCATACGTTGCGCTTCATCGTATATATTAGAAGAAAATTTAGAAATATCCTTTTCTTTTACCATTCCACGCTTCATTATTTCCGCACATCCCAAAATTGTTTGTAATGGTGTTTTTAATTCATGGGATACATTTGCACTAAATTCCTTACGAATTTGTTCTGCCTTCGCTTTTTCTGTAATATTAAAGATAAACAATGCAATTCCAGATACTATTTCATTGGACTGGATTGGACTAATTTCGAGTTGATAAATTCCATTATTTATAGTTAAACTTATTTCTCCTCGTTTTCCATTTCGTGCTTGTTCTAATAAATCTTGTAACTGCGGATTATGACAAATTAGCATAAAATCAAATTCTTCTGTTTTTCCATTATAATTTAAGATATTACGTGCACATTGATTCATACTAATTGTTTCTAAATCTTTATTGAATAACACAATTCCTTCTTGCATTCCTTGTGTAATAATCAGGAATTCCTCTTTTTTCTGTTTTAATTCTTCATTTTTTTCTTTAATTTTCATTTGTTGACGGTGAATTCTTCTTAAAAGTGGGGATAATTCATCGTATCCTTCATTTTCTAGTGGATGATCTAAATCCACATTATTCAATGGTTTTACAATCTTTTTTGATACATAATTCGCCAATAATAACGAAAATATAAATGCGAATATAAATATAATTAAAATTGGCTGTACCATATTCATCAATAACGTTAATACTGTTTTTTGTGATACCGATACACGTAAAATACTTCCGTCATCTAATTTTTTTGCATAATAATTAAATTTTTCTGTTAAGGTTGTTGAATATCTAGAACTTTCCCCAGTTCCAAATTTTATTGCCTCTTGTACTTCTTCACGCTTTTGATGATTTTCCATATCATCATGGTTCGTTTTATTATCATATAAAACACGTCCATTATCTTCAATCCATGTAATACGATCATTTCCAAAATCTAAATCTTTCAAATAAGAAAAACCTTCATTTTGTAAACCCTCTGCAATTAATTCTGTTTGTGTTTTTAATTGTTTTTGCTGTATATCTGAAAAATATCCATAAAGAACTCCCATAAATAAAACAGTTGTCGCTACAAATATACTTAACGCAACAGTTATAATTGAGTTAAATATTCGCTTTGTCATAAACTTCCTCCATACGATATCCTACTCCACGAACCGTTTCTATATATTTTCCACATTCTTGTAATTTCGTACGTAAAGTTCCTATATGTACATCTATTGTTCGTGTTTCTCCATAGTATTCATTTCCCCAAATACATTCTAATAATTGCTCACGTGTAAATACACGTCCTAAATTTTCCATGAATAATTTCAATAATTCATATTCTTTTAGTGTCAATTGGAGATTGTTTCCACCTTTTGTTATCGTATGTTTACGCAGATTCATAACTAAATTTCCAACCACTATCGTTTCATCTTCTTGCTTTGCAGTTCTTCGTAACACTGCTTTGATCCGAGAAACCATTTCCATCATTCCAAAAGGCTTGGCCAAATAATCGTCTGCACCGAAATCTAATCCAATCACTTTATCATACTCACTACCTTTTGCCGTTTCCATAATAACTGGTATAGAACTTGTTGAGGGAGTAGAGCGTAATTTTTTTAGAATTGTTATTCCATCCATTCCTGGAAGCATGATATCTAATAAAATCAATTCAGGTATTTCCTTTTCTAGTGCCTTGAATAATTCTTCTCCACTAGGAAATCCTTTTGCCTCAAACCCCGTAGATTGCAACGTATAAATTACAAGATTTTGAATTGATGGATCATCTTCTACACAAAAAATCATCATTTCCATCTCCTTTATATTCAAATATATGTGAAAATTCTATATTATTATACCATACTATAAAATCTATCTATTTCTTATTATTTATTATCTTCAATTTCTCCATTTTCTTTTAATGTATATCCTAATAGAGAGAAATGAACCCATCGTGCAACATTCACTGCATGATCTGCCATACCTTCAAAGTATTTTGCAATCATAAATAAATCCAAAGCATATTCTCCTTGTTCTGGATTTTTCGCAATCACCTGAATTAAATCTTTTTTTATATTTTTAAATTTTAAATCTACTTCATCATCATACAAAATAACTTGTTTTGCTTTTTCCACATCTTTTTGAACATAGGCATCAATACTATCTGTAACCATTTTAATCGTATCTTTAGCCATTTGGTAAATTTGATGATATTCCAATATATAATCTTCTTTTAAGCGGATAATAATATTACTCATATCCGTTGCTTGTTCTCCTATTCGTTCTAAATCTGTCACCATTTTCAATGCGGAAGATACCTTTCTTAAATCTTTTGCAACTGGTTGTTGTTGCAAAATAATCTTCAAGCAAAGGGATTCAATATCTCTTCTCAATTGTTTAATCTCTTGATTTAAGGAATCCATTTTTTCGCTTAATTCACTATCTTTATTCACTAAAGAATTCATAACTACAGAAATTCCTTCTTCACACAGCATTCCCATTTTAATTAATTCTTTATGTAATAATTTCAATTGTTCATCAAATATTTTTCTCATTATCCAAATCTCCCTGTTATATAATCTTCTGTACGCTTATCGCTTGGTTGTGAAAACAAGCAATCTGTAGTATTAAATTCGACAAGTTCGCCTAATAAGAAAAAAGCTGTTTGATCAGAAATTCTTGCTGCTTGTTGCATATTATGAGTAACAATAATAATTGTATATTTATCCTTTAAAACAGATACAAGTTCTTCAATTTTTGATGTTGAAATAGGATCAAGTGCACTTGTTGGTTCATCCATAAGTAGAACTTTTGGTTCTACCGCCAATGCACGGGCAATACAAAGTCTTTGTTGCTGTCCACCAGATAAACTCATTGCACTTTTATGTAATCGATCTTTTACTTCATCCCATATAGCTGCATCTTTTAATGATTTTTCAACAATTTCGTCCAATTTTACTTTATTCTTAATTCCATGTGTACGTGGTCCGTATGCAACATTATCATATATACTCATAGGAAAAGGATTTGGTTTTTGAAATACCATTCCTACCTCTTTTCGTAACATATTTACATCTATAGATGATGAAAAAATATCTTGATTATCATAACAAATTTCACCTGTAATTTTCACATCATTAACTAAGTCATTCATTCGATTTAACGTTTTTAAAAATGTTGATTTTCCACATCCAGAAGGTCCAATCAAAGCCGTTATACTATTTTTAGGAATATCCATATGGATATGATGCAATGCTTGATGTTTTCCATACCAAAGACACAAATCCTTTACTGTAATAATATTTTTCATAATGCTCTCCTTTTTTTATAGTAATGTTGAATCCATGTAACTCCTATATTAATCACAAATGCCAATATCATCAGTATTGCTGCAATCGCAAATGCAATTTCAAATTCTCCATTTTCCTTTGCATAAAAGTATAGCGCAACAGTTAACGTAGAACCCGAATTCATAAGTCCTGACAGAAATCCATGAATCACATGTGCGGATCCTGCAGTAAATAATAATGCTGCGGATTCTCCAATAATTCGTCCTATACATAGAATACAACCTGTTAAAATTCCATCAATGCAACTTGGTAACACAACTGTACGAATCATTCTCCATTTTCCTGCGCCAAGACCAAATGCACCTTCTCGATAACTTTGTGGAACCGTCTTTAAACTTTCTTGTGTAGTTCTCATAATCGTTGGTAAATTCATGATGACTAAAGTTAGGGCACCTGCTAATAACGATGTTTTCATATCTAAAAATTGGCAGAAAAATAACATTCCCACCAAGCCGAATATAATCGAAGGAATTCCTGATAATGTCTCTGCAGCATATTCAATCATTGCGACTATTTTTTTATTTTTTGCATACTCACTAAGATAAATCGCAGCACCTACACCAATAGGAAGTACTAAGCATAGCGCAGCAATGATTATATATAATGTATTTAAAATATCTGGTAAAATTCCGATTTTTCCTGTAATATAGCTAGGTTCTGTTGATAACAATTCCCAGGTAATATTAGGTAATCCTTTCATAAGTACATACCCAATCAAAAAGACTACAAGAGAACATGTAAATAGTGTAGAAATAATCATAAGAGCACGTACAATATATACATAAATCAATCTTTTATTTGCTATTTTTTGATTCATTTTGATCATCTCTCCTTATCTCTTTTTAAAAAATAATTTAATATTGCATTAATAAACATAATAAAGAAGAATAATACGAATGCAATAGAGAATAGTGCTTGTTGTTGCAACCCACTTGAATATGACATTTCACTTGCAATTGCTGTCGTTAAAAAACGTACACTTTCAAATATTGATGGCATATTCGCAGCATTCCCTGAAACCATCATGACTGCCATAGCTTCTCCAATGGCTCTTCCTACTCCCAATACAACTGCAGCTGCAATTCCACTTTTTGCGGCTGGAACACTAATTTTAAACCATGTCTCCTCAGCAGTTGCACCTAACGCTAATGAAGCATCTTCGTATTCTTTTGGAACAGCTTCAAGAGCGGTAATGGAAACATTAATAATAGAGGGTAAAATCATAATTGCTAATACAATAATTGCCGCCAATAAACTTGCCCCATCCGATAAGTTAAACCATTTACAAATACCAGGTACTAAAACCATCATTCCCACAAGACCATATACAACAGATGGAATTCCTGCTAATAATCCAATTGCTGTCGTTACAATATTTTTTATTTTTTTAGGAGCCATTTTTGCTAAATAAACAGCTGTAAAAAACCCAATTGGGACACCAATTACAATTGCTCCTGCTGTGCCGTATACACTCGTTAAAATAAATGGTAGTATTCCAAACTTTGCAACCTTTGCTGTGGATTTCCATTCTTCTCCTAATATAAAATCAAAAAATCCAATTTCTCGTATCGCCGGTATTCCTGAAATAACCAAATAAAACGTAATAAGTAATACACATGCAATCGTTAAAAATCCCAATAGTAGAAAAATTGCATGTATAATTTTTTCTACAACATGTTTATTACAATTCATTCTATACATCCTTTCTCAAAAAAAAGAAAAGGCGACTAGAATCAGTCGCCATCCATCCTAATTATTTCGCTGGAACTGCTCCTGCATCTAAAATATAAGATACACCATCTTTTGAAAGAGCAAAATCAAAGAATTTTTGAGCAGATTCACTTAATTTTTGATCTTCCTTGGTTACTAATACAAATGGACGTTGTACAACATAACTACCATCTTTTATTGTTTTTTCACTTGGAGATACACCATCTACTTGAATCGCTTTTACACTATCTTTAATAGACGCTAAAGATGCATAACCGATTGCATTTTCATTTTTAGAAATAGTTGTAATTACATCCCCCGTAGAAGTTAATTCCTGTCGATATTTACAAACATCTTTTGTTTCTGTAATGCTTTCAAATCCGTCTCTTGTCCCACTTCCTGCTTCTCTACCAATAAGAACAATTTCTGCATCTTTTCCTCCAACTTCTTTCCAGTTTTTTATTTTTCCTGTGTAGATATCAGAAATATTTTTTAATGTCAAATTTTTCACTGGATTATTGGGATGAACAATCACCGCAATTCCATCATAAGCAAGCACGGTTTCTTTTAATCCACTTTTCTTTTCCTCGTCTTTTAATGCACGACTAGATAGTCCAATATCACAACGATCCTCTTGTACTGCTTTAATTCCCGTACCAGAACCTGTTGGATTATACGTAAACGTAGTTCCTTCGTTTGCTTTTTCAAACGCCTCACCCAATCCGCCAATTACTTTTTCCATAGATGTTGATCCATCTGTTGACACATTTTCTTCTTCTTTTTTAGAACATCCAACCATAAAACTAGATACTAATAAACCACTTAATGCTAATGCAAATAATTTATTTTTTTTCATATTCTTTCTCCTCTTTTTAGCAAGTAATCCTTTTGATTACACTTATATAATAAAAACAAATTGTTAAATCTAATATCCTAGTAATGTAAAATCTATGTAAAGTTTTTATTGTACTTTTTGACAAAAAAAGATCTCTCAATTTATAAATCAAGAGATCTTCTAATATCCTCATTATTTTTTATTCATATTCCTACGTTTCATAGAGATTATTCCCACTACGCCTGCACCTAACAATATATTCAAAAATAGGCTTGCGTTTGTAGAAGTACCTGTATTCGGTGTTTCATTTTTTTCTTTATCACTATTCGCTTGATTTGGTTTTTCTACTTTTGTTGCAGGTTTTAACTCTGTCATTGGTACTTCTTTATGAGCTGGTTCTAAGTCTGTCCATGGTATCTTATGACTACTTGGACCAATTGGTGTCAATCCTGGATTTTCTTTCAATCCGCTGATTGCATCTTCAATTGCCTTTGCCACTGCATCTACTTCTTTTTGAGTAGCATCCTTATTTGCACTTACTTCTTTTGCTTTTTCAAATGCTTCTAAGAATGTTATCCAACTTTCTTTCGTATACTTATTTTCCTCTTTCTTATTCGCTTCTACAATCCATCTATTTAATTCCGATTTATCAACCTTAACAGGTTGCTCGTCACCTATAATCAAATATATAGATTCAGGTGAAGTAATAATTCCTTCTTCTCCATGAATTGCTTTTATATAAATAATATTTTGTCCTAATTTCAATTTTATATCAAGTTGTGTTTCCTTTGTTGTAAATACTTTTCCATTTACTTTTACTTCATATTGTGTTGCACCTTCAACATCATCCCAAGTTAACTTCACTTTATTGTTTCCTAAATCCTTGTGAACAATGTTTTTAACAGGTGATAATTCAATATACGTTTTATCTGTTGTTTTAATATTTAGGTTTTGTCCAATTTGAACTTCACCATTTGCATTCACCGCAAATACTTTTACAACATAATTTGTTTTTGGAGTTAAATGATCAATTGTCATCTTCGTATCTGTGGTTGTAAATTGTTGATCACCACAAACAACTTTATAACTTGTTGCTCCATAAACACGATCCCAAGTAATATAAGTTCTTGTTGATTCTGTAAATAATTCTTTTACTTTTTGGTTCGAAACGATTGGTTTGTTAGATGCAGTTCCTAATATTTTAATTGCATCTTCTAATCGTTTTGCATCACGATTTACATCTTCTTGACTAGCATCTTTATTATTCATTGTTCTTATAGCCTGATCAAATACTAATTTATACGTATTCCAACGATCTTCTGCATATTCTCCATGATTTTGGAATGGAGCTTTTTCGATTGCATTTTGTAAATTTGTTTTATCTGCTACATTCGTAGGTTTCAATACTTTTAAGAAGTCTAAATTGACTTTGTATTTTCCATCACGAACAACAGCAACACATTTTAGAGTATGTTCTTTATTTTCTAAATTAGTTTTTTCAAATATTTTAGCTTTTGCTTCTCCATCATTTGTTGTAGATCCTAAAGAATGATTTCCATAAGATACATTATCAATAGAAATATCATAACTTCCACAATCTCTATGTTTTTGAGCATAAACTTCTATTCCTGTACCAGTAAAGGTATATTCAAAATAAACGGTTCCAGCTTCATACGAATCATGATTTGTTTCTGTTTTTGTATGTCCACTGTGTTTATCTTCACCACTCCATACACTCCATTTCCCATCAGGAGCATACTTAATTTCAGCATTTTTTGTTCCACCAGTTGAATTTGGATCTTTTACTCCATCTTCTACTACTGTTGAATTTGTTCCTACTTTTGTGAAATGTAATACGATTTCACCTTTTTTACTAGCATCCATTACAGAAGTTGCAGTAATTTTTACTTCACCAGCTTGATCTTTAAAGGTTACCAATCCAGTATTACTTACTGTTGCGATATTTGCATTTGATGTTGTCCAAATAACACCTTGTTCCGTTACATCTTTCGGCGTAATATTTGCAACTAATTGTAACGTAGAGTGATCTTTTGCTACTGTTGTAACTCCATTTTGAGATTGAATTTCAATACTTGTTGGAACTATTGCTTTTGAATTTAATACTTTAAATGCATCAAATTCAACCTTTTTATCTACAGTTGTTAACACAATTGTATGTTTTCCGTATGCTAAATCATCTTTTTTATAAATAACTTCCTGACGTTTTGTTTGATCTGCATAAGTGTTTACTCTCGTTGCTTTTTCTCCATCAATAGAGATATCGAAATGTCCACGATCCATATTTTTACATGATATAACTTCAATTCCTGTTCCTGTAAATGTAAATGTGATGGTTTCTCCACCTTTAGGATTGTTGATATATTGAATTGTATCATTGTAATTTACATTTTTATCTTGTGTCCAATTTCCCCATTCCCCAACATATTGAATGCGTGAATCCGTATTATCAATCATTCCAGGATTTGTACGAATATCAACTACTTTAATAGCTACTAAAGAAGAAACTTTTTTTCCATGGATGCTACGAACAAAATATTTCATATTTCCTAATTCTTCATAAGCTTTTGTATCAATATAACTATTTTTTGAAGTTGATGCAAGTTTTACAATTTCACCTTTTTCAATTTGACGATAAATTTCATATTTCACAATTGATTCTTTTTCAGCAGACCACTCTACTTCAACTTGATTAGATCCAGTACGATATGCTACTAATTCCTTGACACCTTCCATTGCATATTGAAATTCAGAAATAGTATAAGATTTTCCTTTTTCTGTATGGAAAGAAATGCGATCATTGGAAATTGTTGATGTTTGAACAATATTTCCTTTTTCATCTTTAACAATTGATGATGCGATACTTGGTGATTGAATCGTTACATCTCCACCATTTTGTGATGTGATTTTTGCATTTTGAATTTTCTTATTTTTCCATGTCATATCAATTATAAAATTACCACGTGCTACAAGTCCATCCACATGTCCATCTTGCCATTGATCTGGTAATGCTGGTAATAAATCAATATAACCCTGATTACTTTGCAACAACATTTCTGCAACACCAGATGTATAGCCAAAGTTTCCATCAATTTGATATGGAGCATGTGTGTCCCATAAGTTTGTTAAAATTCCCTTTTTGAATAAATCCGTGATTAATTTATATGCTTTATTTCCATCACGTAAACGAGCCCATGTATTAATGCGCTGTCCCATGCCCCAACCAGTACTTTCATCCGTACGATTATTCATAGAAACTTTTGCAGCATCAAAATATTCAGGAGTATCCATGGAAATTAAATCTCCTGGAAATAATCCAAGCATATGAGATAAGTGACGGTGACCATAACCTTGGCTTCCCTTACCATTCATACTATTTAATGTTGTTTCTTCATACCATTCTTTAATTTGTCCATCGCTACCAATTTCAATTGGACCCTTTAAGTTTTTCTGATTCGTTTCCCATTTCGCAATTAAATCTTGATCAACACCTAAAATTTTAGCAGCCTGAATTGTATCTTCATATAATTGCCATATTAAAGATTGTTCATATGTGTTTCCTAATGTTCTTGGTCCATGTTCTGGTGAATATGCAGGAGCTGAAACTAGTTTTCCATCTTTATCTTTAATCAGCATTTGATCATATAAAATAGCTTCTTCTTTCATCATTGGATAAATATTATTTTTTAAGAATTCTTTATCTCCAGTATATTCATAATATTCCCAACAGTTTTGTAAAATCCAAGGTACTGCTGCTGGAGACCATCCCCAGTTAAAACTCCACCCTGGACAAGTCCATCCAAATGGATTGTTCTGTGTATGCGCCATAAATCCATTTGCTTCTCCTTTTTCACTCTTAATACCTGCATAAACTTCAGCAGTAACACGACCTGGTTCACGTAAGGAATCTACATATTTGATTAATGGTTGTGCACACTCTGCCATATTTGTAGAGTATGTTGGCCAATAATTCATTTGTAAATTAACATTCATATGATAGTCAGCATGCCATGCTGAATCATTTGCGCCAACCCAAATTCCTTGTAAATTTGATGGAAGTGTTTCTCTTTTTGGGTCATATTCTGGTGCTTTTCTTGAAGATGCAATCGTTAAGTATCTTCCATATTGGAATAATAAGACTTCTAAATATCTTCTTTCTGTTTCTGAAGCAGTATTATTCTTATAAGTATCTAGTAATTCATTTGTTGCTTTATTGGGTAATGTTTGCCCTAAATCTAAATGTACACGATTAAAAATTGACTGATGATCTTCTACATGTCTTTGTTTTAATTGTTCATATGTTTTATTTCCTGCATCTGTAACATATTTTAAAACACGTGCACTTACTTGTTCACTTGTTTCCCCACTACGATACACAGGGTAATCATTTTTGTAATCCGTGCCTAGAGAAGTAATGATTAAAACATCCTTTGCATTCTCTACTTTGATTTTATCTTTTTCATCTGTTACAACACCATCTTTTGTAATAACTTTTGTATGAGATACATATTTCATTTGGTTATCATTTAATTCCCCAGATACCGTTAATACATGATCTTTTACTGTTTTATTTTCAGATCGCTGATATGCATCATTTACATTTCCATTTGAACCTTCTGCATTATCAACATCTACACGAACATGAAAATCTAAATCCCCTTGACCTTTTGCAGTTAAGTGCGTGACTAAAACGTTATCTGGATAACTTACAAAGTTTTCACGTACATAATGTGTTCCGTTTAAATCATAATCAACACTTGCAATTGCGGTATTTAAATCTAAATCTCTAGAATAGTTTTGAACATCTTTATGTTTAAAATCCAAATACATATTTCCAAAGCTTAGATAGTATCCATAACCTTGTGTCCCATGATCATCACTTACTCCCACCAATGAATCACATTGATCACTTGCTCCTTTTACATCCCCGTTCAAAAATTTAGTTTGAATTTCTTTTAATGTTTTTCCATTTCTTCCTTTTTCTTCAATATTTCCCCCATGATAGTTTTTACGCTTTTCACTTGGTCCTCCCGACCATAAAGACTTCTCATTCAATTGAATTCTTTCTGTATCTGTTCCTCCAAATACACTTGCACCAATGGCACTATTTCCTAATGGAAGCGACCATTTTTCCCAACCATCATAAGTTTGTGGTGCTGGATTATGATACCTTAACTTAAGATCTGGACTTTTTTTTGTATTCGCCAAAATTGGGTCTGATACCATATTTTGTGCAATCGTAGAAATTGAAAGTACAGATGCTAAAAATCCAACTAAAATTCGTTGTATTCCTGTTTTCTTCATATCGTTTTATTATCTCCATTTCCTTGTGCTCTCCATCCTATGTGAATATATAAATTCTAACTATACAAATGATATCTATCCCATTATCCTTATCTTAGGTATTGCAAATTCTATATTTCCACATAATGTAAGCCTTACCAATACTTTTTTATTATACTCTTTATTTTTCTCAATTTCCATTAAAAATAGAAAAATTTCATTATAAAAAAAAGACCGTTATATAAGATACAATATAAACTATCTTAGTAACGGTCAATTCTTTTTATATTAAGATTTTAAAAATCGTTTACGATAAACAAGTAAAACAACACCAATAATCATAAGATTTATATAAAATATTTCATTTGTATGAATTCCTGTCATTACAGAATTCTGTTGTTCTACACTTTCTGATTCTTGTGAATGGTTATGATCCGAATGTATTGTATTTGGTTTTTGAGGCGTTCCATTTGTTTGCTTTTGGTCTAAAACCGTAATCTCTACTTCCGCTTTTTTACCATTTTTAGTAACTGCTGTAATCGTAACTTTTCCTGCTTGATGTGCATGGATTGTACCATCTTGTTGTACACTTGCAATCTTTGCATTGCTTGTATCCCATTTTACTTCTTTATTTGTTGCATTCGTTGGCGTTACAATTGCATTTGCTTTGATTGTTTCATCTATTTTTAATTTGCGTTTTGCTATCTGAATTTCTACTTTTGTAACTTCAATTTTTCCAGGTTTAGATATTTTATTGAACTCATCGCGCAACTGTTTTGTTAAAAGCTGGACATCTTTATTTGTTGCTAACGCACTCTCATACATAGCTTTTGCTTCTATATATGTATGATAAAATGCTGTATATTCTTTGATATCTTCATAATTTATATTCAATTCTTTAATTTTGGTATTTGCTTCATCTAGTAATTTCTTTAAATCACTTTTATTCACAATTTCATATGCTTCAAATTCTCTTAATTTAAAAGAAGAGGATTGATTTTGAATACCTTGAACTTTTAAATAACGTGCTGAAATTGGTTGATGAAATTGAATATTATTTACATCTTTCCCTGCTTCCTCTGTGACATCTTTCCATATTTTTCCATCATCTGAAATTTGAATTTTAAATTTTGATGGTGCCATATCCCATTGTAGTACCAGTTTACTAATATCATGTAATTCTTTCATGTCTACCGCAAGATAACTATTCGGATGTCCTCCTTCAAAATAAGAATCTTTTTCACTTACATCTGTCGTATGTCGTCCGTCTAATGTATTTCCATCTCCATCAAGTGCTTTCCATCCAACATGTAATTTTTTCCATGCTACATCATAGTTGCCTTCTCCTTTTTGTTGAGCAATTCCAGCACATGGTTGGTTTTGAGCTACATTGACTTCTTGAATTGTACTTGACTTTGCAATATCTTGAATAATTTGAGGTTCTAATGCCTTCTTATATACTTTTAAATCGGCTATTTTTCCTTCAAATCCTTTTCCTATCGTTGTTAATGGGAAAACAAATGTAGATAATAAATGATCATATTCATTTTCCGTTGCTTTCCATCTTGATAATACTTTTTCTAATTTACCATTTACATATAATTTTGTTACTTGTTGTGTTCCTACGATGGTTACCTGCATTGGTTGATGAGGAATAACATCGTAATCAAAACTTTGATCAAAATAAGAACGATGAATACCTAGCTTCCCATCTTTTTGTAATACCATTCTTCCATCTTTACTATCAAATAACACGGCTTCTTTTTCATTCTGTTTTGCTGCATCCAAATCAAATTGAACTGTATATGGATAAGTGAGTGAACGTAAGTTTGTTTCTATTGTTTGATTATTCTTCAATTCTATCCAAGCTTTTCCATCTTTTTTCACAACTTTTCCACCAGAAATCTTTCCATGATATCCGTTTCCACTCGCATCATAAACCATATGATCTTTTACATTATGGAAATCATAATCTAACACAAGATCACTCTTTGATGGAATTGTAGCTGCTATTGTTGTACCT
>JARHZK010000142.1 GCA_029258245.1 Longicatena sp.
ATTTATCAGTTTTGGAGTTTGAACATGTTGAAATGGATTAAAGAATTAAATTATAATTTAAATCGGACATTAGCAGATGATCCTGCAGCACATTCTAAAGTTGAAATTTTACTATTATATCCACATATAAAGGCGTTGATATTTCACCGTGTATCACATTTTCTATATCAACATCATTTATTCTTTTTAGCTCGATTTAATTCTAATATTGCAAGATTTATTACAGGTATTGAAATACATCCAGGAGCACAAATCGGTAGAGGTTTGTTGATTGATCATGGAATTGGAGTTGTTATTGGAGAAACAACAATCATTGGTGATGATTGTAAAATTTATCATGGAGTTACTCTTGGTGGTACAGGAAAACAACATGCTAAAAGACATCCAACTTTAGGAAATCAGGTGATGATTGGAGCAGGTGCAAAATGTTTAGGAAATATCACAATTGGAGACCATGCTAAAATAGGAGCGAATGCAGTAGTTATTACAGATGTACCAGAATATTCTACTTTTATAGGACTTGCTGCAAAGGATAAAAGAATAAAACATCATTGTATTATGGAAGGTTTTGTGAAATAACTTGGATGATATAAGGAAAATTCAAATGATAGAGAGTTTTCCTTTTTCTTTTTAAAGAAGTTTGATATAGTATGATACAGTTAAGAAAAAGATGTAAAAGAGGTAATTATTATGTGGAAATATGAATGTAAACGTAATTTAACGTATGTTATAGTTGGGGCATTTGTTGGTGCAATTATCTTTGGGGTACTAGGTTGGCAAAGAGATTTCTTTACAGAAGTATTTTTATCTACAGCAGAACAAATGGGAATTGAAAATGCACAAACAATTATTAATCCTATGATGTTTTATGTTTTTGGAGCTATGTTTATAGGTGGATTAGTAAATGGAATGTTATTGCTTTTTCAATTTGTAAATCGTTTTCATATCAATCCATTAATTGTTATGATGATTTTTATGATAGGTAGTGAAGTGATTGTAGGTATTGGAACATTATTATTAATTCCATCAGTTATTGTATATATTTATGGATGGTTGACGATACCAAATCGTAAACAGCAAAAAGAATTACATAAAAATGCAGTTACTACTGTTAAAGAAGCAGAACGTGTGTATCGTTTACATCATATATATGACGAGAAAAATGAAGAATACGCAACTTCTGCTTGGAATATTATTCGTCGCGTGAATATTTTGTATTTCGCAGGAGTAATAGCATTCTTACTTCTAATTTTGTACGTTGAAAATATAGGTGTTGTCATGGTTGGTGGAGTTATATTTATGATGTTGTTCTTCCAATTAACTAGATATAAAAATACTGCTTTACAACCGATTATTTCATTATTATATGATCAATGTGATCCTGAAGCATGTGCAACAGCTATATTTAGTTTAGCAAAGAAATCACACAAAAAGAAAAATTTCCATTTAACTCAACAATTAGCACAGGCACTAATTTATTTAAATGATCCACACTTGGCAGTAGATGTCTTAGTAACTGGTCCACAAACAAGAAATGTCAATATCTATCCATATCACACATTGATGGCATATGCATATTATCAATTAGGTGATGAGGGAATGGTGAAACATCACTATTCTGAATGTGAGAAAAATAAAGACACAAAGCCTAATAGTCCAGCTGCTATATTCTGTACGCAGGCTTTAGAGAGTATCCAAAATAAAATTGATCTAATGGATCAGAATTTTTCAAAAGCAAAATCATTTTATGAAAAAGTATTAAAATCAACTCCCTTACAATTTCAATTAGTTGATGCACATTATTATCTAGGACTGATTGCTTTTGTTGAACATGATTTATATGAAGCAGAAATACATTTTACATATGTTCAAGAACATGGAAACAAAATGTATTTTAAACAAAAAGCAGATTCTTTTATGGAGACGATTACTAGCTTGAAAGAAGCTGATAAATAAGGGGTTGTAACAGTTGAATGATTGTTAATCGTTCGGGTCTGTTAGACCTCTTTTTTTTTCATTAAACATGTTAAAATATGTGAATGAAAGAAAAGTTATTGACGTAAATTTAGATCGTATTATAATAAGTAAATATGCTTAGAAAGAGGTATGTGTATGTGGAAATTAAGAAATTATTTGAAACCATTTTTTTCTTCTATTCTAATTATCATTGTCTTACTTTTTGTACAGGCAATGTGTGAATTAAAAATGCCGGATTATATGTCTGATATTGTGAATATTGGAATTCATGCAAATGGAATTGAAGATGGTGTATTTAATGCAATCAGAGAGAGTGAAGTAAATAAATTAAAAATATTTATGACTAATGATGATATTGATGTATTTTATCATTCTTATCAGAAGTTTGATAACAATACAGCAAATGAATCTATAATAGGAAAATATCCTATTGTTAAAGAAGAACCTATTTATGTTTTAAAAGAACAAGCAAATAGTGAAAAAGTAAAAAGGTCTATTTCAGATGCAGAAACTGTTGTAATGGCGATTCATCAAGGATTTATTAATATGGATTCTTCTACTAATAACTTAAGTGATGAACAAAAGAAATTAGCTGAAATGATGCAATCACTTCCACAAAATGTTGATGTTTTCACAATGTTTACACAAATGCCAAAAGAACATGTGAATAAAATAGTAAGCGAAATATTAAAAGTAAGTGCTGCAATGGGAGAAAGCACATTGAATAGTATACAAGCCCAATATGTATATGAAGAATATACGGCATTAGGAATGGATACTGCAAAAATTCAATATATGTATTTGTTTGACAAGGGAGGAAAAATGCTTCTCGTTGCTTTATTTGCAGGATTAACAGCTATTGGAGTAGGCTTTTTAGCATCAAGAGCAGGTGCAGGGTTTGCACGAAATTTACGAAAAGATGTTTTTTGTAAAGTCGAAGGATTTTCAGATGAAGAATTTAATAAATTTTCTACAAATACTTTAATTACAAGAACCACGAATGATATTCAACAAACACAAATGGTATTTATTATGGTTTTACGTGTTGTAATATTTGCTCCTATAATTGGGATTGGCGCAGTGCTAAAAATTATGCAAACAAATGCAGATATGACATGGATTATTGCATTGGTTATTGTAATTATCTTAGGTATTATGATATTTGCTTTTGCTGTTGTGATGCCAAAATTTAAAATTTTACAGAAACTTATGGATAATTTAAATGGAATTGTTCGTGAAATATTAGATGGTATGCTTGTAATTCGTGCTTTTAATAATCAAAAACAAGAAAAAGAAAAATTTAAACAAGCAAATAAAAAAATTATGAAAACAAATGTTTTTACTGCACGTGCAATGTCAACATTAATGCCATTTGTTATGTTAGTCATGAATTGCGCAACAGTATTGATTGTTTGGGTAGGTAGTCATCAAGTAGATGATGGTCTAATTCAAATTGGGGATATGATGGCATTTATGCAATATGCAATGCAAATAATCATGGCATTTATGATGATTACGATGATATCTATTATGATTCCACGTGCTAGTGTAGCCGCATCTCGTGTATATGAAATTTTACAAACAAAATCAAATATTAAAGATCCAGAAAACCCTATATCATTGCCAAAAGAAAATTTAAATGAGAATGCCATTGAATTTAAAGATGTCTGCTTTCGTTATCCAAATGCAGAAGAAGATATTTTGAAGAATATTAGTTTTACTGCTCAAACAGGAAAAACCACTGCTTTTATCGGTAGTACAGGAAGTGGGAAATCTACTTTAATGAGTTTGATTCTAAGATTTTATGATGTATCGAGTGGAAAAGTTTTATTTAATGGGATAGATATTAAAGATATAACTCAATATGAATTAAGAAATCACATAGGATATGTTCCACAAAAAGGTATGTTGTTTAGCGGAACAATTGCATCTAATCTTAAATATGCAAATGAGAATGCAACGAAAGAAGACTTAGAAAAAGCTGCGCAAGTTGCGCAAGCATTAGAATTTATTGAAGAGAAAGAAGAAGGGTTTGATTATCCAATTACGCAACAAGGAACAAATGTTTCAGGTGGACAAAGACAAAGATTGTCAATTGCTCGTGCACTTATAAAGAAAGCAAATCTTTATATATTTGATGATACATTTTCTGCATTGGACTTTAAAACAGATGCAAAATTGAGAAAAGCTTTATATAAATTATGTCAAGAAAAGAATAGTACAGTTCTTATTGTTGCTCAGCGAATTTCAACAATTATGCAAGCTGATAAAATTATTGTGCTAGATGAAGGAGAAATAGTGGGATCAGGAACGCATCAGCAATTATTGAAAAAGTGTAAAGTTTATCAAGAAATCGCATATAGTCAATTGTCAAAGGAGGAATTGTAACATGAGTAAAATGAATCATTCAGGAAGACGTCATGGAAATCAGCACTCTTTTGAAAAAGCAAAAGATTTTAGAGGAACAATGAAACAATTTTTTACCTACATGAAACCATACTATATACAAATTATAATTGCTCTTTTATTTGCTGTTGTATCTACTGTATTTATGGTAATTGGACCTAAAATATCTGGTAAGGCGATTACAGAATTAAGTAATGGTTTTATCGCAAAAGTACAAGGAATAGGAACTATAAATTTTGAAAAGATTGGATATGTGTTATTATTTTTGATAGGATTGTATGTTGTATCTATGTTATGCAATCTTATTCAAGGGTGGATGATGGCTGGAATATCACAAAAAATATCATTTGCATTAAGAAATTCAATGGAAAATAAAATTAATTCTTTACCTTTATCTTATTTTGATCAACAAACACATGGAGAGGTATTATCTAGATTTTCTAATGATGTTGATACTATTCAACAAACGCTTAGTCAATCATTATCGCAAATGTTAACTTCGATTGTTCAAGTTGTTGGATTTCTAATAATGATGTTTACAATTAGTTGGAAGATGACATTAATGGCATTGATAATTGTTCCGTTATCAGTTATTTTAGCAACAATTGTTATGAAACATTCACAAAAATATTTTAAAGCACAACAAGAATCTTTGGGAAATGTAAATGGCCATATTGAGGAAATGTATAGCGGACATATGATTATGAAAGCATTTAACGGTGAAGAAAAAAGTATTCAACAGTTTGATGCTTATAATAATGAATTGTATGCATCTGGTTGGAAATCACAGTTTTTAAGTGGTTTGATGCAACCTATTAGTACATTTGTAGGAAATCTTGGCTATGTAGGAGTATGTATTTTAGGTGGGTATTTAGCAATTCAAGGATCTATTCAATTAGGTGATATTACTGCATTTATTCAATATGTGAGAAATTTCAATCAACCAATTTCTCAAATGGCACAAATAATGAATGTTTTACAATCTACAGCTGCTGGAGCAGAACGTGTATTCGATTTTTTAAACGAAACAGAAGAAGAAAAAGATTGTGAGCATCCGGTGAGCATATATGATTCACAAGGAAATATAAGTATAAAAGGAATTGTGTCATTTGAAAATGTGCATTTTGGCTATACAAAAGATAAAACAATTATTAACAATTTTTCAATGTATATTAATGAAGGAAAAAGAGTTGCAATTGTTGGACCAACAGGAGCCGGGAAAACAACAATTGTAAAACTATTAATGCGTTTTTATGAATTAAATAGTGGTGCTATATATATTGACGGAATCAATATTAAACAATTTAAACGAAAAGATTTACGTTCATTATTTGGTATGGTATTGCAAGACGCTTGGTTATTTCATGGAACAATTATGGAAAATTTACGTTATGGAAGACTTGAAGCAAGTGATGAAGAGGTTATGCAAGCAGCTGAATCGGCTTATGTTGGTCATTTTATTCGAACATTGGAAAATGGATATGATACAGTGATTGATGAAGAAACAAGCAATTTATCTCAAGGACAAAAGCAATTATTAACAATAGCAAGGGCTTTTTTAGCAAATCCTAAGATTTTAATTCTAGATGAAGCAACATCAAGTGTAGACACACGTACTGAGGTATTGATTCAAAAAGGAATGGAAAAATTGATGGAAAATCGAACTTGTTTTGTGATTGCACATCGATTGAGTACTATTAAAGATGCAGACTTAATTCTTGTGATGAAAGATGGGGATATTATTGAAGTTGGAAATCATGAAGAATTAATGAGTAAAGATGGATTTTATAAAAAATTATATAATTCACAATTTGAAGAATCATAGATGTTATATAGAGGTTAGTTCTATAAAAAAAAAGTAGGTAATCCTAATTTGAAGGAAATCCTACTTTTTTGGTATAAATAAAGTATGAAAAATATCACTAATTCAAATCTTAATTCCATTATTTGTTATAACGCATTACAACTGGTTTTGCTATTAGATTTATCAATTTTTATTGATAAAAAGATTCGATGTTTTCATTCTTAGAAGTGATAGAAGGAATAAATCTTAGTCAATATGTTTCATGCATTCGCTCTAATAATCCAAACAGATGTATAGGAACTATCCTAATCGTATTGTGGTAGATGCAGGTTATGGAAGTTATGAAAATTATAACTATTGCTTCAGTAAAGGTATCAAAGGAATCATGAAATATAGCGGACATGAAAAAAGAAAACAAAAAGTAACTGAGAAAAACATGTTCAAACTG
>JARHZK010000149.1 GCA_029258245.1 Longicatena sp.
GAGTTTGAAACTATTGATATTGCATTATCTAATGCTTTGCGTAAATATTTTGAATTGTTCATAGATGTTACCTCCAAACCTATATCTATAAACAATTGGCTAGTTATTCATTAAGAATAACTAGCCATACACTTTTTGGTTCATGTCAACAAAAATCAAAGAAAAATTCAAAAAAAGAAGGGACCAATTTAAATTGATTCCTTCTCAGTTATTTTGCTTAACTTAATGACATTGGGCGATGCCGTTTTTTTATTCTTCATAAGTTAATTGATCATTCGATAAATTCTTTTGTTTTAGACGATGATTTACAAATTCTCGTATTGCTGCATAAATAACCGCAAAACAAGGAACTCCTATGAACATTCCTATAATTCCAAATAATCCACCACCTACACAAACAGAGAACAATATTCCAATACTAGGTAATCCTAATTTATCTCCTAAAATTAATGGACCTAAAATATTTCCATCAAACTGCTGTAACACCAATATAAATAACGCAAAGTACAATGCAGTAATTGGATGAATGATAAATAATATAACAACTCCTGGAATTGCTCCTATAAATGGGCCAAATACAGGGATCATATTTGTAATTCCAACAAAAACAGATAATAATAATGCATATGGGAATTTAAATATTAAAGAACCGATATAACACAAAATTCCAATAATCAATGAATCGATCGCTTTACCAACTATGAAGTCATTAAATATTCCACTTGAAGTTAAAGACATACGGTGAAAATATTTGGCAACCTCTTCAGGAAAAATAGCATATGTTATTTTTTTACAATATCCTAATAAACGCTCTTTATCCAATAGCATATATAGTGCAGACATAATTCCTAAAATAATATCTAATAATGTATTTCCAAATTGATATGTATATTGCAACATTTGAGGAAATAAATCTGTAACAAACTTCGAAATTTCACCTAATAATTTATCATTTGATAAAAATACATTCGCTTGGTCTTTGAATAGCCCATTGCTATTTATAAAAGAATCTATAAATTTTTGTGTATCCGCAATATAACCCGGGAAATTTGAAATAAGAGTAGATATACTTCGTACTAATTGAGGTACAATAATTGAAGCAAAACCACATACTACAAAAGCTCCAAACAGTAAAGAAACAATTGCTGAAATACTACGTTTCGTTTTATGTTTAAATTTCATATTACCTAATAATCGATTTTCAATAAACATCATTGGTTTATTTAACAAAAAGGCAATAGCAAATCCTAAAATAAAAGGTGTTAATAACGAACAAACAGATTTTATTTCATTCCAAATTAATGAAAATTTTTCAAATACAAAATAAATTATTATTCCTGATGCAACAACAATAATTGATAACCACATTTTTTTTTGCATCTCTTGCGTAATTTTAATTTTCATATAACTCCTCCCGCAATTTTATTGTAACATAATATATAAGTTACTTTTCTTACAATTTTATTGCAGTTCATATTTTTTCTTAAATTTTTCTATATACAAATCATCTTTACGCATTTGTGTTAAATTACGATTTGCATATGTTTTATGGTGTACGCATAATGCCGGTGGTAATTGTAAACACTTAAAACTATTTCTTTGCTGTGTAGATAAAAACCATTGTAAATCTTCAATAAAAGCTTTTGGATTATCTAAACCATAATATGTTATCCATGGTTTTATAGTCTCATCTAATGAACCATCTTCATAAGACTGAATAAATTTAGAAATCGAAATATCATTCCCTAAATGTTCAACCAAATAATCATGATAGAACCATTTCATCGGATCAAATTGATTTTCTTTTAATTCAGCACTTGGAGGCATCTCCCAATCAATACGATTTTTTTGTACATTCGGTAACAATCCCATTGGAATAACTTCTTTTTCAAAAACTTTATTAAGTTCTTTTGATAAATCAAATAATTGAACTTTTGTTAAATCTGCAATTGGTGATATTGCACCAACACTATCTCCATATAGTGTACAATATCCCAAAGAAACTTCTACTTTATTTGCATTATTGATAACAACACCACCCAATATTCCAGCAAAACTATTTAATAAATACCCTCTTGCTCTTGCCTGTAAATTTTCTTTTACTAAAACTGGGCACTCATCAATATTATATTGGTATTCTTTTAACAAAGTTTCTTGTGCTTGTGCTACTAAATCCTCGATTGCTCCTTCTCGACATTCAATACCTAATTGCTCTGCTTCTTTCCTTGCATTTGATTTTGTTGTTTCACTATTATGACGAGTTGCAAGATTATATCCATGTACTCTTTCCTTACCTAAGGCATGCACAAATAAAGCAGATGTTACACTTGAATCTAATCCACCACTCATTCCTACAACCCATGGTAATCTTCCGCCTAAAACTTGCTTATCAAATTCTCGAATTCCCATAGTTAATGCATTCAATAAAGAACGTTCTTTATCACAATCTTCTTGCTCACAATCTAAATCTACAATTGCATAATCTTCAACAAAATAAGGCGCATGATATAAACATTTTCCATTACGATATACACAACTTCCACCTTCCATTAACATAATACTATGATCATTATTTTGCATACCACATGCATTTACATAGATTACATTACCTGCAACATCTAGATTATGATCAATATCATAAGGTCTTGCATCTAAATTTATATTCATATCTGTTAATTGAATTTCATTTCCAAAATTCAAAGCAAATATCATATCATCTTTATATTCTATTGCACTATTTATATTATTATTTTCAAAATAAGCAAAATCATTCATATAGGGTGAACTATGATTTTTCTTTACGCGCATATGCGTCATTCCTTGATAAGCAAAAAATGCCGCATTGAATCTTCGATGATTTCGATAACGTATATTTCCCCAAACAATTGCAATATCATTACTTTCTTTTATGATATCATCATTAAAAGAATCAATATAACGACAATAGTCATCATCTAACCATGTATCCCCTAATAGATAACCACTAACTGCATTTTGAGGAAATACAATTAAATCTGCACCATCTTCTCTTGCCTGCATAATTTTATCTTTCATAAAGCGAACATTTTCTTCACATTGTCCTGCTTTTACATTCATTGTTACTAGAGCAATTTTCATCTTATATCCTCCATTTCTAACTGGTAATAGTGTACCATTTTTAATCTTGTATGAAAAGAATAGTCCTTGTAATTTCATAAAATTATATTATAATTTAAAAAAAGAAATGAGGAAGAACATGGAAAACTATATTGTAGAAGGAAATATCAGCGTAAAAGCTGTTATTTTAGCAAACCGAAGAAAAGTATCAAAAATTATGGTTGATCAAGAAAAGAAAGATAAAGATACTTTATTTATATTACGCCAAGCAAAAGCACGTAAAATCCCCATTATTTATGCATCACGAACATCCATTGATGAGCTCGCTCAAGGTAAAACACATGGTGGAATTATTGCTTTTTGCAATGAAAGAAGATATCAAAATCTTTCTAAAATCATGCATAAAAAAGATGTATTTTTAGCTTTAGTTGAAGGTGTGGAAGACCCTTTTAATTTTGGATATGTCTTGCGTACACTTTATGCTGCTGGATGCGATGGTGTAATTGTTGGTCCAAGAAATTGGACAACTGCAGCAGATGTTGTAACAAAATCAAGTGCTGGTGCAAGTGAATATATGAATATTTGTATAAGTGAAAATTTAAATGAAACATTACAAACCTTACAAAATAATAATATTGAACTTATTTGTGCACATCGTAAAGATGCACAATCTCTTTATTCTTATCAATTTCCACAACGTATTTGCATTGCAATTGGTGGAGAAATGCGTGGACTAAGTAAAACAGTAATGTCTTATAGTAATCAAAATTTATTTATTCCTTATCAAAATGATTTTAAAAATGCCATGACAGCTGCAGCATCAACCGCTATCTTTGCTTTTGAAATCGTAAGACAAAAAAATAATTTCGATAAATAAACAATATATATTAGGTATTTATTTCTTATAGATACCTTTTTTTATATAAAAAGACTATTAATAAATCATTACTAATAGTCAATTAAATATTTACTTTTTCTTATCTCTTCTTTTCGCCGCTTCATTAACAACTTCTTTATAATATTGATCATCGCGTATACGATAAACACTCGTAAATCCAAATAATCTTACAAGAATATAAACAACAACTAATAAAGAAACTAATACAACGATGAGCATCGCAAAAATATATACAAATTCACTCTGATTTGGCAATATATCTTTTAAGAAGGCATTAATATAATCACTTCCAAACAAAAATAAAACTAACAACGTCATGTAAATCATTGTTCGAGTTTCAATATATATTTTTTTATTACATTTTTCACAAGTAACTGTGGAATTAAATCCAAATATTGGATATGTGAATTCACGTCCACAATGTGGACATTTGACTTTTGTACGAAAAAACATTTTTTCACCCTCTATCAATCTACAAATAGATATCCACAAAAAATATATAACATATTTATATAAAAAGCATCAATACCTATTAAATCAAAAATATTTTCCATAATTGGCAACGTAAAATATCCTAATTGCATAAATAGCATTAAAATTACAAGCAGAATCGCAATCACCTTTTTAAAAACTGCATTTGATCTTTTTTTTCTACTTTTATTTAAAGAAACTCCAAAGAAAAATAATGCCGTTACAATTAAAATCACCATTAACGTTTGAACAAAAAATCCATGTAAATAGATTGTTAATAATCGCGAAAGAAATGCTGATAAAACAATAATTAATAAAGGAAAACCTAAACGCTTAATATCATCCATTCCTTATTCATCCTCTAACATAATGACTTTGCTCATAACATCTCCATTATGCATTTGACGAACAGCTCCCATATTATCTGTTACCTTCCCAAACACTGTATGAACACCATCTAAATGAGGTTGTGGACAATGACAAATAAAGAATTGGCAACATCCTGTATCTTTTCCACGATGAGCCATAGATAAACTTCCTTCTTCATGACGATGTGGGTTATTTTTTGTTTCACAAGGAATTGTATAACCTAAATCTCCAGTTCCATTGCCATAAGGGCAACCCCCTTGTGACACAAAGTTTTTGATAACACGATGGAATGTTTTCCCATTATAATATCCTTCTTTAACTAATTTAACAAAATTTTGCACAGTAATTGGTGCATCATCTGGGTATAATTCAAACGGTAACTCAGCACCATTTTCCATAATAATTTTTCCATGTAATAACATAATTTAACTTCCTCTCTTGTAATAATTCTTTTTTAATATACACTAATTTAAAAAAAAATACAATTCTTAATTATATCTGAATATCTTATACTAATAAAACTACATTCCTACTATTTACTATCCGAATTCTTCTTCCCTTAAATATTTGATTTCCAAAAATGCCATCATATTGAAATCCATCAAACAAGTTGCATCTTCCACTCATTGTATCCTTTAAAACAATCTTTGCACGATCTAAATTTAATATCACTTTATCAACAATTTTTATTGGCAACTTTTCAATACCATGAACTCCAAAACCTGCCGCATGCCCTTCATAAACTACATTTAATTTTTTTTCTTCAATGTAATCCTCTGATAGCCAACTTACTTTAGATCCACTATCAAACCCAAAAATACATAAGCAATTATTTTCATCTGTACATAAAAACGTAGGAAAACTTCCTGGTATAATATTTTGACACGGAAATTGGAATCGATTTTTTAAAACTTTAAATTCTTTGGCAATGTCGTCCATTTCAAAATCTATTGTTGATAAAATATCCCATCCAATAATTCCATCAAACGGTAATAAATCAATAGTTCCTAAACGTAAAGACATTGTATCATCGTTTAATAGTATCATCGGTTTTTGATGATACTCCAATCCACCGATTTGCAATTGCTCCGCAATACAACCAGGCATTACATTTTCACTACCCCCAACACTGCCTATTCCAAGTTTTCCATCAACTCTATGAATTCCTATTTTATTCGCATATTTTGTCCGAATCCCACTAATTTGTGCACCTGTATCAAGAATAAAATGACATAATACATGATTGACATAAACAGGAATTGTTAATAAGCCTAACACATTACGTTTCATTGGTAACGTAAATTCTTCTTGTAATATTCTTAAATCTTCTTTATAAATCGATTCTGTAATACTTTCTTGTGCAAACTGCAATCCAAACGTAAAATGTTCACTAGATATTTTTTCTTTCATTTCTTCATATATATTCTTAGAAATTAACACTTGTTTTGTTGTTGTCGTTTTGCATGAATTCATTTGATCACTCCTATTTTTGATTATAACACATCTTATATAATTATACTTATTTTATGAAATGAATGATATATTTTATCATAAAAATGATATAATGAATTTTAGTGGAGGACATAGCATATGAAAACAAACAAAGATAAATTAGTACAAATGGCTGTCCAATTTTCCCAACACCATATGTTGAAGAGACTGTCTTTTTTCCATTGGACATTCTTTCCTGCTTTGACAAAGATGAGTTGATATTACGCAGGGATATTCTAATACTAGTCTCCAGTTAAAATTCTATTTTCAAATCTCATTACCAAAGAACTCCACAGTACATCCATTTTCTGTTGTCTAGAATTTCATTATCATGAATGTTCTATTCCAGTCAAGACATCCTGGAAAGCAAAGGCCTCTCTAGTTCAACCGGGAGTTGCTGTGAATTAAAAAGGAGAAAAAAAGTCTTCGGAATCAGCTACTTAAGTTTTGAGGAACTATTAAGTACACACCTCACCCTTTCTTAGTCACAAAATTGTGCGCGCGCGCGTACGTGTGTGTGTGTGTGTGTGTGTGTGTGTGTGTGTGTGTTGGAAGACTGGA
>JARHZK010000167.1 GCA_029258245.1 Longicatena sp.
GAGTTTGAAACTATTGATATTGCATTATCTAATGCTTTGCGTAAATATTTTGAATTGTTCATAGATGTTACCTCCAAACCTATATCTATAAACAATTGGCTAGTTATTCATTAAGAATAACTAGCCACACACTTTTTGGTTCATGTCAACAAAATTCAAAAAAAAGAAGGGACCAATTTAAATTGATTCCTTCTCAGTTATTTTGCTTAACTTAATGACATTGGGCATCGCTTACTTTTTTTCATTTTAGTTTTTATCCGGTGTATAAACAATTTTTAATCTTCTTTGATTTCCTTCACCTTCGCTTACAGTTGATACATATTTCATATCATGTAAATGATTATGAATTGCTTTTCTCTCATCCGCAGGCATTGGATCTAAGATAGCATCTGTTTTAGAACGTATAACAGTTTTTGCTACTCTTTCAGCTAATGAACATACTTTTTGATATTTTTCTTCTTTATATCCATTAATATCAATTAATATACGTACTCTTCTTTTAAATTCACTTGAAGTTGCAGTCTTTAATACGCTATTTATCGCTTGTAATGTTTTCCCATTTTTTCCAATAATAATAGCATTATTTTCTGCATTTAAGTTTACATTATAGAAATCATTTTCTTCACTGACTTCAATCGTTGCTTTCATATGAATATTATCAAAATATGTTTGTAAATAATTTTTAATAAATTCAAGGATATCGTATTTACAATATGCACGAATTGTTGTTTTACTTCCAATTCCTAAAAAACCATTTGTTTCTTCTGTAACTGTATATGTCAATTCTTCTTTTGTAACTCTTTTATCACTAGCTGCAATTGCTAATGCATCGTCTAGATTTTTTCCAGTATATGTTTGCATTTGGAAAACCTCCTAGTCTTTAATAAAGAACTTATGAACAACTAAGTTTTGTAATACGCGAACAATAGATCCAACTAACCAATAGAATGACATACCTAAAGGCCAATTAATTGCAAAAATTGCAATCATACCTGTACTCATATACATCATTGTATTCATTGAGTTCATCATACCTGGCTCTTTTTTAGGTTGTGCATACTTCTTTTCTTTAATATGGTTTTTCTTCTTACGATATGCTTGTAACCATTGTGGAACTTTGAATGAAATTAATTGGAATAAAATCATTAATATATAAATTACTGCAAATGCCCATTGTCCACCTTTAATACCTTCTAATGGAGTTTTTGCCAGATTGATTCCAATAAATGATCCAGTTACAACACTAAATGCTCTCATCGTTGCCTGGTACATACCGATGATTACTGGGAATTGTAAGAATGTAATTAAAATAGTTGAAAATGGATTAATTTTATTTTTTGAATATAATGCTTGCATTTCTTGTGCTTGCATCATTTTCGAACGATCATCTGTTTTACCTGCATATTTATTTTGTATTTTCATCAATTCAGGTTGCATTTCTTGCATTTTTTGATTTGCAACTTGTGATTTGATTGAAAACAAGAATATAATCAACTGAATTAAGAATGTCGCTGCGATAATACCAATACCTGCATCTGTATAATCTGCTACAAGGTTAATTAATTGAGCAATTGGGAATACGATTAAACCATTAAACCAACCTTCCCCTAAAGCTTCTTTAAAAGTTGTTTTTTCAATTGTAATCAAATCTGTAGGCTTGTAATCTTTATACTTATCTGCTTCTGCTTTGTCTTTGAAATCAACATATTGCTTTTCTACTTGTTCTTCTTTAATAGTGATAATTGAATCAACATATGTTTTTCCACTTTTTCCACGTGGAGATGTACATCCAGTTAATGCAACAATCATTAATAAACTAACAAGAATTAATTTCTTTTTTTGTTTAAAAAAATGTTTCATCTCTTTTGTCTCCTCACTAAACCGCTTACTCTTATATTTTAACTTTTTTAATCAATCTTTCCAAGAGTTTTTTATTGTTTATGTAATTTTCTTCGTTATATTTTACTCGAACTAATATAATTGTGTCAAAATCTTCATTAAAATCATATATTTCATCAATCATACCACGTACTTGTCTTTTGATTTTATTTCGAACAACAGCATTTCCCATCTTTTTTCCTACCGAAATTCCAACACGTGCATGTGTTTCTAATTTTCGTGGTTTTACATAAATAACAAATGAAGGACATGAATAGAATTTTTTATACTTCATAATAGAAGCAAATTCACGAGTATCTTTTACACGAAATTCTTTTTTCATACTTAACTTCCTTTCTAAACCCTTAGCACTACAAAAAAATCACCCGAAGGTGATTTCTTAAGCTGATAACACTTTTCTACCTTTACTACGACGACGTGCTAATACTTTACGTCCTCCAACAGTAGCCATTCTGGCTCTGAATCCATGAGTTTTCTGGTGTTTTCTTTTGCTCGGTTGATATGTTCTTTTCATTAAGAGCCACCTCCACTTCTATTTTTTATACAAATTGAGCATTGCTTAGAAATTATATCCTAATTTACTATATAAAGTCAATAAAATTTTATTAATTTTTAAATAATATTTTTGCCATATATAAGGATAGAAAAATTAAATTTTATAATAATGTGGAAAACTTTTCTAGAAACATTAATTATTCTATAAATTCTATATATTTATGATTAAATATTAGTTTTCCACATAGTTTCCACATTTATTTTAAAGATAGTTTTCCACACTATGTTGAAAGTGTTGAAACATATAAAAAATCCTTTAAATAAAGGGGTTTTTATATGTTTATAACTATCTTATTTTTTCTTTTATTTTAAAAGTTTTACGCTTTTCCACATAATCTAGTTATCCACTATAAGTTATCCACACGTTTTCCATGTGGATAACTATGGGAAACTTATAAAATATAGGAAAATAGGCTTTTTTTATTACTTTTCCTGTGGAAAACTTTTATATTTTGATAATTTCATAGTTTTTTATATAGAAATATAGTAAAATATTATATACTTATAAAGGAGTTTATTATGTCAAAATTTGCAACTACTCAGCTAGATTTAATCTGGCAACAAACATTAACACTTATTAATGAAAATGCGCATTTTGATGATGCTGTTTTTAATGCGTGGTTTAAAGAAGATTCCCATTTATATGATATTGATGGAGAATTAGCTACAATTACGGTTCCATTTAAAATTAATAAACAAATTATGATGGAATCTATTAATTTAATTCAAGAAAAGCTCTCACAAGTATTAGATCAACCGGTCTCTTGTCAAATATTATTAAAAAATGAAGTAGAAACACTACAATCAAGTGCTTCAATTAAACGTACTAAATTAATGTTTGAAGATAAAATAAAAAAAGATTATACATTTGATAGTTTTGTTGTAGGTAAAAATAATCGTGAGGCTTATGCCGGTGCTATGTCTGTTTGTCACTATCCAGGACAATTTAATAATCCATTATTTATTTTTGGTAATTCTGGATTAGGAAAAACACATTTATTACATGCAATTGGGAATTATGTAAAAGAAAATAAACCGGATGAAAAAGTCTTATATATTTATAGTGAGGATTTTGTTACATTGTTAATTGAAGCAATGAAAAATAAAAATGTTGAAGAAGTAAAAGATATGATTTGCTCTGTTGATTATTTATTAATTGATGACATTCAACGTTTAAAACAAAGTACATCACAAGAAATATTTTTTAATTTATACAATAAATTGGTTGGAGATCATAAACAAATTGTCATTACAAGTGATATTCATCCTACTGAATTAAAAGGTATTGAAAACCGCTTAATTTCGCGTTTTTCAAGCGGTTTATCCGTTTCTGTAGGTTCTCCGGAATTTGAAACTGCAAAAGCAATTTTACAAAAAAAATTAGAGGGTAGAAAAGAAGACATCATGATTGAAGATGAAGTATTAGATTATCTTGCCACTCGCTTTGCAAGTGATGTTAGAAAACTTGAAGGTACATTAAACGAACTATTTTTTAAGGCAATATTATATAATCCAGAAAAAATTGATTTAGCATTTACAAAAAATATCTTCAAAGACAATCCAATTACTGCACCAGAAGATGAATTATCACCGAAAAAAATAAAAAAAGTTGTTTGTGAATATTATGGATTAACAGTTAGCCAAATTGTTTCTAAATCTCGTACAAAAAATATTGCAAACGCGCGTCATATCGCTGTTTATCTTTGCCGTAAACATTTATCCATGCCTTTCGTAAAAATTGGTTTTGAATTCGGTAATAGAGATCATTCTACAATAAGTGCAAGTTATGAAAAAATGGTTAAATTATTAAAAGAAAGCGAAACATTTCAACAAGCAATTATTCAAATTGAAAATAAATTAGGAATTAACTAACATAATATTCCCCATCTTTAAACTTTTAATCCATAAAAAAATTTGTTAAAATATACGTATGTTATGCGGTTATTGTGAGTTTTCCACATTTTCCACATACTTATTATTATTTAATTATTAAAATAAATATAAGAAGGGAGTTTCATCATGTACTTCAAAATTAGCAAAAAAAATTTTTATAATGCATTGACTACTGTGTCTAGAGCAATTTCTACATTTTCTCCATTACCTGCATTTTCTGGTGTAAAAATTGATGTAGAAATGGATCAAATTATTTTAACAGGTAGTGATTCTAACATTTCTATTCAAACTAGATTAAAAAAATCTAATGATTTTTTATTAGAAATTTATGATATGGGTTCTATTGTTATTGAATCTAAATATATATTAGAAATTGTAAGGAAAATTGATAGTGATGTAATAGAGATTGAAATCATTGATGGTTTATTAACAAGAATTTCAAGTGAACATACAAAATTTAAAATTAATGGAATGTTAGCAACAGAATATCCTGGAATTGATTTTTCAAAACCTATGGAATGTTTTACAATAACTCAAGATCTATTAAAGAAAATGATTAACCAAACTATTTTTGCTACGAGTGATAAAGAGCAACGTCCTGTATTGACAGGTGTAAATATGGAATGTAAAGATAGTGTTTTAAATTGTGTAGGTACGGATTCTTATCGTTTAGCTGTTAAAACTGTTGAAATAGATAAATCATTAAATTTTAATATTACAATTCCTGCAAAATCCTTAAATGAGGTTGTAAAAACTTTAGATGAAGAAGGAAATGTAGAAATTGCTGTGAATGATAAAAAAGCTCAATTTATTATTGATGATACAATTATTCAAACGCGTTTGATTGATGGAGTATATCCTCAAACAAGTCGATTGATACCATTAGAGTTTGATTATGAATTAATAATTGATGCTGGAGAATTATTGAATGCTATTGACCGTGCAAGTTTTATTAAAAGTAATGGTATTTCCGTAATTAAATTTAATTTAAGCGAAGATCAATGTGTCCTTTCTAGTAAGTCGGTAGAAGTAGGATCTAGTATGGAAGAATTAAGTACAGCTAGTTTTAAAGGACATACTATCGAAATTAGTTGTAATGGACGTTTTGTATTCGATGCTATTAAAGCATTAAGTGGGTCTTTAGTAAAATTTAGTTTTTGTGGAGAAATGAAGCCATTCATAATTCAGTCTGTGGACGATGATTCTGTTTTACAATTAGTTCTTCCAGTTAGGACATATGCTTAATAAAAAAATTGAAAAACACACGATCGTGTGTTTTTTTTTATTTAAGAGGATTTTTTTTGGGATAGTATAATACATATGATTTCAATAAAAATGTTGTTAGAAAGGTTAAAAAAGGGCTTAATTTTAATTTTATAAAAAAAAGATTGAAATTAACTTTAAAAATCCACAAAAAAGCCTCTATATATGCTATAATAATATAGAATGCGAGAGTGATTTTATAATGGAAATTAAGCTAAATACGGAATATGTTACTTTAGGTCAACTTTTAAAAATGGCGGACTTTATTCAAAGTGGAGGAGAGGCTAAATTTGCAGTAAAAGAGCTTGCTATTAAAGTTAATAATGTACCAGAAAATCGCAGAGGAAGAAAACTATATTCAGGGGATTTGGTTGTTATTGAAGGAAAGAAAATTTCTTTATTATGAGAATTTCAAAAATAAAATTACATAATTTTAGAAATTATAAAAATTTATGTGTGGAATTTTCTGATGGTATACATGTAATAGCTGGAAAAAATGCACAAGGAAAAACAAATCTTTTAGAAGCTTTATTATATTTATCTACGACGAGATCTCATCGTACGAATATTGATAAAGATTTGATTCAAGAGAATAAAGATGCATTTTTTTTAGAAGCTACATTACATAAAGTAAATAAAAAAGAAGATTTAAAAATAACCGTAAATCAAAAAGGGAAAAATCTATTTATTTATCAAAATCCAATAAAAAAAGTAAGTGATTTTATTGGTGAATTTAATGCTGTTATGTTTTGTCCAGACGATATGTCTTTATTTCATGACTCACCACGAGTTCGAAGACGGTTTATAGATATGGAATTAAGTAAAGTTAGCAAAAAGTATGTAGGAACTTTATATAAGGCTACAAAGCTTTTAAAAGAGAGAAATGCATATTTGAAACAAAATTCTATTGATGAGACATATTTAAAAATTATTACGGATTCATTGATTGAAGAAGAAATAATTATTATTCAACAAAGATATTATTTTTTAGAAAAATTATTACAAAAATGTACACCATTTTATAACGAATTAACAGCGGATCAAACAAGTTTTAATATTGTTTATCATAGTTGTGTTCCATTTTCAAATAATCGTGAAGAATTAAAAAAAAAATTAGAAGAAAAATATTTGAAACAAATGGAAAGAGATAAATATTTAAAACAAACTACATGTGGAATTCATAAAGAAGATTTTACTTTTATGATGAATGGAAATGATGTAAATACATATGCATCACAAGGTCAGAAAAGAAGTGTATTACTAGCATTAAAAGTTGGAATGATTTATATGATACATGATATTATTCATGATTATCCAGTTTTATTGTTAGATGATGTTTTTAGTGAATTAGATACATATCGAAGAGAAAAATTATTAACTTCACTTCCTAGTGAAGTACAAATTTTTATATCAACTACAGATACAAGAGAAGCAAAAAAAATAAAAGAGTTTCGAAAAGTAACATTGTGGAATGTTATGAACGGAAACTTACAACGAGATTAGGAGGATATCTATGGACGAAAACCAAAGAAAAGAAATTGAAGAATTAGAGAATATTAAAGTCGATCATTCTTATACAGCAGATGATATTCAAGTATTAGAAGGATTGGAAGCTGTTCGAAAAAGACCTGGTATGTATATTGGTTCTACTAGTGAAAAAGGACTTCATCATCTTGTTTGGGAAATTGTAGATAACTCCATTGATGAGGCGTTAGCTGGATTTGCAACAGATATTGATATCACAATTGAAAAAGGTGATATTATTCGAATTGAAGATAATGGACGTGGAATGCCAACGGGAATTGTAGAAAAATCTGGAATTTCTGGTGTGGAAACGATATTCACGATTCTTCATGCTGGAGGTAAATTTGGTGGAGGAGCTTATAAGGTCTCTGGTGGTTTACATGGTGTTGGTGCTAGTGTTGTTAATGCATTAAGTGAATGGTTAGAAGTCACAGTTTATCAAAATGGTAATATTTATTTTATGCGATTTGAAGATGGTGGAAAACCAGTAGAGCCATTAAAAATTATTGGGAATACAGATAAACACGGTTCTATGGTTCGCTTTAAAGCAGATCCAACAATATTTATAGAAACTCAAGTTTATGATTTTGAAACTTTAAATGTACGTATTCGACAATTAGCATTTTTAAATAAAAGTATTCAATTAAATTTAGTTGATGAACGCGAAGATGAAATAAAACGAATTGAATATAAATATGATGGTGGAATACGTCAATATGTGGAATATTTAAATAAAAACAAAACCGTTTTACATGACGATGTTGTGTATGTAGAAGGAGTTGTTGATGGAATATTAGCTGAAATTGCTTTGCAATATAACGAGGGGTATGTTCCAAATGTTTATTCTTTTTGTAATAACATTAATACTGCAGAGGGTGGTACTCATGAAGAAGGTTTTCGTTTAGCCTTAACAAGGGTTATTAATGCCTATGCTAGAGAAAATAATTTTATAAAAAAAGATGAATCTTTAGCAGGTGATGATGTTCGCGAAGGATTAACGGCTATTATATCAGTGAAACATCCTGATCCTCAATATGAAGGACAAACAAAAACAAAATTAGGAAATTCAGAAGTTAAAAAGATTGTTTCTAATATTTTAGGTGAACAATTACAAAAATTCTTCTTAGAAAATCCAGATACAGCAAAAATTATTGTTGATAAATGTATTTTAGCTAGTAAAGCTAGAATGGCTGCAAAAAAGGCAAGAGAATTGACAAGGCGTAAAAGTGCTCTTGAAGTTACATCACTTCCTGGTAAATTAGCAGATTGTTCAAGTAAAAATGCAGAAGAATGCGAAATTTATATTGTCGAAGGGGATTCTGCCGGTGGAAGTGCAAAACAAGGTAGAAATTCTAAATATCAAGCTATTTTGCCTTTAAGAGGTAAAATTATCAATGTAGAAAAAGCAAGATTGCATCGTATTTTTGAAAATAATGAGATTCGCTCTATGATTACTGCATTTGGATGTGGTATTGGTGAAGAATTAGATATTTCAAAATTACGTTATCATAAAATTATTATTATGACCGATGCCGATGTTGATGGTGCACATATTTGTACATTAATGTTGACATTCTTCTACCGATTCTTAAGACCTATTATTGAAGGTGGATATGTATATATTGCAATGCCTCCATTATTTAAAATTCAAAAAGGACAACGTATTGAATATGTGTATGATGAGCCTAGTCGAGATGCTATGGTAAAAGAAATGGGAGAAAATGCAAAAATTCAACGATATAAAGGTTTGGGAGAAATGGATCCTGAACAATTATGGGAAACAACAATGGATCCTGCATTCCGTACATTAAAGCGTGTTAATATTAATGATGCGATGGAGGCAGATAAGGTATTTGAAATGTTAATGGGTGAAGAAGTTGGACCTAGACGTGAATTTATTCAAGAGAATGCAGTTTATGCAGAATTGGATATTTAGAGGAGGTGTCTTTCTAAATGGATTATAGTAAAGATAGATTAAAAGATGTTGATATATCAAAAGAAATGAGAAAATCATTTCTAGACTATTCTATGTCTGTTATTGTAGATCGTGCTTTGCCAGATGTAAGAGATGGCTTAAAACCAGTTCATCGTCGTATTTTACACTCTATGAATGAACTGGGCATTGTTGCAAATAAGCCATTTAAAAAATCTGCTCGTATTGTCGGGGATGTTATAGGTAAGTATCATCCTCATGGAGATACAGCAGTATATGAAGCAATGGTTCGTATGGCTCAAGATTTTAGTTATCGTTATATACTTGTTCAAGGGCATGGAAATTTTGGTTCTATGGATGGTGATGGCGCTGCTGCTATGCGTTATACAGAAGCAAAAATGAGTAAAATAGCGATGGAAATGATTCGTGATATAAATAAAGATACAGTTGATTTTATTCCCAATTACGATGGTGAGGAAACTGAACCAAAAGTAATGCCTGCAAGATTTCCAAATTTAATTGTAAATGGAGCAGTTGGTATTGCAGTAGGTATGGCAACCAATATTCCACCTCATAATTTAACTGAAACAATTGATGCAATTTTTGCTATTATGGATGATCCAGATATTACTGTTTTAGAATTGATGGATAATTATATAAAAGGTCCTGATTTTCCAACAGGAGGCATTATTTTAGGAAGAAGTGGGATTCGTCAAGCATTTGAAACTGGACGTGGATCTATTATTACAAGAAGTAAATATCATGTAGAAGAAATGGATAATGGGAAACATCGTGTAGTTGTTACAGAAATTCCATATCAAGTAAATAAAGCAAATCTAATTGGGAAAATTGCCGATTTAGTAAGAGATAAACAAGTAGAAGGTATCACACATTTAGGTGATGAATCTAGTAGAGATGGTATTAGAATTGTTATTGAATTAAAAAAAGATATACAAGTAGAAGTAGTAATGAATCAATTATTTAGATTAACGTCATTACAAACTTCATTTGGTGTAAATATGCTTGCGTTAGTGAATGATGCACCAAAACAAATGGGAATTAAAGAAATGTTACAGCATTATATTGATCATCAAATTGATGTTGTTGTACGCCGAACTAAATTTGATTTAAAAAAAGCAGAAGATCGTGCTCATATTTTAGAAGGGCTACGTATTGCACTTGATCATATAGATGAAATTATTTCATTAATTCGATCTAGTAAAAATGATGAAGAAGCAAGAAATGGATTAATGGAAAGATTTAATTTATCTGAAATTCAGGCAAATGCAATTCTAGAGATGAGATTGCGTAGATTAACGGGATTAGAAAGAGATAAAATTGAAAGTGAATATCAAGAATTGTTATTAGTTATTGCTGATTTAAAAGATATTTTAGCAAATCATTCTCGTGTTCTTGAAATTATAAAAAATGAATTAACAGATGTTAAAAATCGATTTGGTGATGAAAGACGTACTGAAATTAGTGAGGCAGATTATTCAATGGAAGATGAGGATTTAATTCCAGTTGAAGATGTTGTTATTACAATGACAACAAATGGATATATTAAACGTTTACCAATTGATACATATCGTACACAAAATAGAGGTGGACGTGGAGTTAAGGGTATGACAATTAATGAAGATGATATTGTTGAATTATTAACAACTATGTCTACTCATGATTATTTATTATTATTTACTAATTTTGGTAAAGTATATCGTATGAAAGGATATAAAATTCCTAGTGGTGGTAGAACTGCTAAAGGTTTACCAGTTGTAAATTTATTGAATCTTGATAAGGAAGAAAAAGTAAGAGCGTTAGTTCCAGTAAGTCCGCAAAGCGAATCAGCATATTTACTATTTGTTACACAAAATGGTTTAGTGAAAAGAACACCAATGAGTGAATTTGATTCTATTCGACAGAATGGTAAAATAGCAATTACGCTTCGCGATAATGATGAATTAATGGGAGTAAAAGAAACAACAGGTGATGATGAAATCATTATTGCAGGATCTAATGGTAAAGCTGTTCGATTCCATGAAGATGGAATTCGTCCAATGGGAAGAACAGCTAGTGGAGTTAAAGGATTTAATGTAGATGGTAGCGTCGTTGTTGGGGTTGCTACTTCTAGAGATGGAACTCATTTACTTGCAGTAAGTGAAAATGGCTATGGAAAACGTACAGCTTTTGATGAATATCGTTTAACTACTCGAGGAGCAAAAGGTGTTAAAACTATTAATATTACATCAAAAACAGGAGATTTAGTGTCAGTTCGTTCTGTTAATGGTGATGAAGATGTAATGATTATTACGAATAAAGGAATTATTATTCGTATATCAGTAGAAAATATTGGAATTTATAGTAGAAATACACAAGGTGTAAAATTAATTAATGTTTCTGATGGAGAATCTGTAGCTAAAATTACAATTGTTGAGAAAACAGAAGATGATATGAATGAAAATACCGAAGAAGAAAACGTAGAACATAAAGAATTCGTTGACAATCAATCTAAAGAATGATATAAAAAATAAGAAAACGTAGATAAGGATAAGTAATAATATTAATGAATATAGAGAAATAACGGATGGTGGAAGTTATTATCATTGTATTATGAAATCAACCTTGGAGTAAAATGATGAAATTAGTAGTCATTTTCGGTAGTACCGTTATAACTTTTGAGTATTTATAAAGAGTTTCTTTATAAGTAAAAAAAGGGTGGCAACACGAGGTATCGTCCCTTTCGGACAATACCTCGTGTTTATTTATTTTAGGAGGAAATAGCATGTTAGATATGAAGTTTTTACGTGAAAACGTAGATTTGGTTAAAGAAAATATTAGAAAAAAATTTCAAGACCACAAAATTGAATTAGTAGATAAAGTTGTTGAACTGGATAAATTGAATCGCCAATTAAAACAACAAGGAGATGAATTACGTGCACAACGTAATTCTATGAGTAAACAAATTGGCGGTTTGATGGCAAAAGGATTAAAAGAAGAAGCAAATGAAATTAAAGCTATGGTTCAATCAATGGCAGATGAAATGAAAGAAATTGAGGAAAAAGAATCTAAAATTTCAGCAGAAATTAAAGAAATTATGATGACAATTCCTAATATTATTGATCCTTCAGTACCTATTGGTAAAGATGATTCAGAAAATGTTGAATTACAAAAATATGGTGAACCAGTACTTCCATCATTTGAAATTCCATATCATACAGATATTATGGAAAAATTTAATGGAATTGATTTAGATAGTGCAAGAAAAGTTGCAGGAAATGGATTTTATTATTTAATGGGAGATATTGCAAGATTACATTCAGCAATTATCTCTTATGCAAGAGATTTTATGATTAATCGCGGATTTACATATGTTATTCCTCCGTTTATGATTCGTAGCAATGTTGTAACTGGAGTTATGAGTTTTGCTGAAATGGAAGGAATGATGTATAAAATTGAAGGTGAAGATCTATATTTAATTGGAACTAGTGAACACTCAATGATTGGGAAATTTATTGATACAATTTTAGATGAAAAAGATTTACCATATACATATACAAGTTATTCTCCATGCTTCAGAAAAGAAAAAGGAGCACATGGTATAGAAGAACGTGGTATTTATAGAATTCATCAATTTGAAAAACAAGAAATGATCGTTGTATGTAAACCAGAAGAAAGTGCTGATTGGTTTGTAAAATTATATACAAATACGGTTGATTTGTTTAGAAGTATGGATATTCCTGTTCGTACACTAGAATGTTGTTCAGGAGATTTAGCTGATTTAAAATGTAAATCTGTAGACGTAGAGGCTTGGAGTCCAAGACAGAAAAAATATTTTGAAGTAGGAAGTTGTTCAAATTTAACTGATGCACAGGCAAGACGTTTAGGCATTCGTGTTAAAGGGGATGATGGAAAATATTTTGCTCATACATTAAATAATACAGTTGTTGCTCCACCAAGAATGTTAATTGCTTTTTTAGAAAATAATTTAAATGAAGATGGAAGTGTAAATATTCCAGAAGTTTTACGTCCTTATATGGGTGGAACAGAAAAATTAATTCCAAAAAAATAAATTAGTTAAAAAACAAGAAAAATATATTTTTTCTTGTTTTTTTAATGCTTTAAAACAAATATTTTTTTTGTTTTTTTTAGCTATAAAAAGGCTTAAATAAGCGGTTTTTTCATATTTTTGCGATTATATTGTGAATTGTGATTTGCAACGAAATATGATTTTGTGTATAATTATGCATGTCGTTACACTTAAATTTATAGTGTTTCACGTGAAACATTAAAATAATAAATTGTATTATGTCAAGCTAAATTGAAAATATCTAAAAAAGTTAAACATTAGCACCATCCATTCGGTGCTTTTGTTTTTCTACATAATTTCGATAGGAAGCATGTTTCCAAGGATGTGACATTGGTGATATATAGTACTTGTTCTTATATCGTATATAATGACCGCTGTCTATTTTGCGTGTACTCAATATAGCTAAGATTTGATTGATTTTTGAGCTCTCCGGTTGCTTTTTAAATACTGTTTTAGTATTATTTAAGGATAGAGAGAACATGTCATTGAATTCTTTTATGTAGAGGTTTAAGAAATCGTTGGATTCCTCTATGGTTGAAACTCCCGCAAGCTTAAGTTCTATGACTAGACGTGATTGTAGAGTTTGGTTTAGTCGCTCTACACGTCCTTTTGCTTGTGGGATGCTAGTAGATTCCAGTTCAAT